>NZ_SMKC01000693.1 GCF_004348315.1 Streptomyces sp. 8K308
GTTCGCGACCACGGACCCGAGTCTTGTATCGTTCCCCCCGGAGGATTCGCCTAGAGGCCTAGGGCGCACGCTTGGAAAGCGTGTTGGGTTCACACCCTCACGAGTTCGAATCTCGTATCCTCCGCACCGGCTGAACAGCCACAAACGACGGGCCCGGACCATGATTGTGGTCCGGGCTGTCGTCGTCTTGTGGTCTCGTTTCTGGTCGCGATCCGGGCTGCGGCGGTGTCGAAGAACCGCACCGCCGACTATCAACGGCCGCTGCGCGGCGAAGAGCACACGGTCGAAGCTTCGGCCAGGCCGCCTCGCGACTCCGGCCGGAGCCTTGCCGGGCACCTGCCGATCGGAGCCACGGGAGTGATCCGAGGCCGCCGGGGTCGTCTTCCACGCGGACGTGGTGCCCCGGCGAATGGCCGGCGCAGCTCGTCGACGATGCGGCCGTCGGCGAGGAAGACGACCCGTGCGATGCGGGGCGGCGCCCCGGCCGCATGGGAGTGACGGGCGGGGGCGCCGTGCTCCGAGGG
>NZ_SMKC01000694.1 GCF_004348315.1 Streptomyces sp. 8K308
GGGACGTTCCTGCCGATATCGCCACGCGGGGTCGGATCGTCTTGTGGTCGGGTGAAGGGCACCGCCGCAAGGATATTGCCGAGCTGCTTGGCATATCGCTGCCGACGGTGGATCGCTGGAAGCGTCGTTACGCCGAGCAGGGCCTGGCCGGGCTGGAAGGTGACCGTCCTGGTGGTGCGCGGGAACAGGTGCCGGCGCGAGTGCGGGCCCGGGTGATTGCCTTGACGCGTATGACGCCGCCGGATGGCACAGGTCTTTCGCACTGGTCGACGCGGGAGTTGGCGAAGTATCTGAAGCGGGTCGAGCACACCACCGTGTCCTGGCACTACATCGCCCGGATCTGGCGGGAGGAGAACCTGAAGCCACACCGCAGCAGCACGTTCAAGATTTCGAAGGATCCTGCCTTCGCGGAGAAGGTGGCCGATGTGATCGGTCTGTATCTGGCCCCGCCGGGTGGTGCGGTGGTGCTGTCCATCGACGAGAAGACGCAGATCCAGGCGCTGGACCGGACCCAGCCC
>NZ_SMKC01000695.1 GCF_004348315.1 Streptomyces sp. 8K308
CCCCCGCGCCGGTCCGCACCGAGCCCGTCGCGCCGGCGGCGCGCACCACCCCGACGGGGCGCGAGGTGATGGTGCTGTGGGCGTCCCAGACCGGCAACGCGGAGGAGTTCGCCACCGCCGCCGCCGGCCGGCTGCTGGCCGCGGGACATCCGGTGCGGCTCGCCGGAATGGCCGAGTCCGATCCCGCGACCCTGCCCCCCGCCACCGACCTGCTGCTGGTCACCAGCACCTTCGGCGACGGCGACGCGCCCGACAACGGCGTCGACTTCTGGACCACCCTGGCCGACGGCCGTGCCCCGCGCCTCGACGGCCGCCGCTACGCCGTGCTGGCCCTCGGCGACTCCGCCTACGACGACTTCTGCGGCCACGGCCGCCGCCTCGACCGCAGGCTCGCCGAACTCGGCGCCACCCGCCTCGCGCCCCGCACCGACTGCGAGCCCGACTACGAGCCCGCCGCCCAGGCCTGGCTCGACCAGGTGCTCGCCACCCTCTCCGGCGGCGCCGCGC
>NZ_SMKC01000696.1 GCF_004348315.1 Streptomyces sp. 8K308
GCCCAGAACAGACCGACCCCCACCCGACACAACCTAACGAAGCACTACTAGACTCAATGCCAGTGACTTAAGGGTCGATTCGCGCGTCTGACCTGCGGGAACGTCGCCCTACGGCGCTCTCGAGAGCCATGAAGTCACCGGTTTGCATCTAGACCAGGTGCCCGACGAAGCCGCGCAGGTGGACGGGGCCGGTGTCGGCGCCGCGCAGTTCGAAGGCTCGGCCGCCGTCGCGCGGTCCGGCGCGCAGCTCGACGCGGCTCGGGAGCGGCAGCGGGGCGTGGAAGGTGACGGCCACGGTGAAGGCGTCGGGCAGCGGCTCGGCCCGGTCGAGGGCGGCGAGGCAGCGGGCCTTGGTCCACATGCCGTGCGCGATGGCGCGCCGGAAGCCGAACGGGCGGGCGGTCAGCGGGTGGAGGTGGATCGGGTTGCGGTCGCCCGAGACGGCGGCGTAGCGGCAGCCCGTGGCGGCCGGCATGGTCAGCCGCGCCAGGGTGGGCCCTGGGTGG
>NZ_SMKC01000697.1 GCF_004348315.1 Streptomyces sp. 8K308
CACCTGGGCCGACCCCCTCGGCCTCTACCGATGCCCGCAGGACGGTCTCGAACGCCTCTACCGGTCACCACACAGCGGCAACCGCGCCCAGGAGCAGAACGGCCTCGACCCCGCCAACCACCCGGACAACGGCCGGCACCCCGGCACCGCCTACCTCGGCGACACCGAAGGCGTGGCCCAGCAGTACGCGGCCCAGGGCATCTACGAGGACGGCTACTGGGAGTACACGATGCGGCCGGAGTTCACCACGGAGTTCCCGCCGGAGACCTACCGGGTCCCCCACGACAACAAGCCCGGCGAGTACCAGTGGATCATTCCGAGGGACGAGATCCCACGCTTCAACGAGCTCATAGCCGATCGTCAATGGATCAACTTCTACCAGGGGTACGCATGGCCAGACTAGACCCACGCTGGGAGCAGAGCGGGCTCCGCGAGAACCAGATCGTCGAGTGCGTGGTCACCGCCCACCGCGAACACTACGGAGTCGACGTGGAAGTGGTC
>NZ_SMKC01000070.1 GCF_004348315.1 Streptomyces sp. 8K308
CCCCCGGACGTGAGCCGCCGGCCGTCCGTGCGCGCCGCCCCGCCCCACGTCCCTCTCCTTCGACTTCCGGCCCCGTCCTGCGGGCCGTCCGCGCCGGTGCCGGCCCGGCCCGCGCGTCTTTCCCGCACGCCCCGGCCTGCCGTAGGGGTGTGCCCGAGCACGACAGGTACGCATCCTCTTGTCTTCCGCTGCTGTGACTCCCGCCGCGCGGCTGCGCGGCCTCAAGCCGGACTGGCTGAGCAACCCGAAGGTCTGGCGCACCGAGGTCCTGGCCGGTCTCGTTGTCGCCCTGGCGTTGATTCCCGAGGCCATCTCGTTCTCGATCATCGCCGGTGTCGACCCGGCAGTCGGCCTGTTCGCCTCCTTCACCATGGCCGTGGTCATCTCGGTCGTCGGCGGCCGCCGGGCGATGATCTCCGCCGCCACCGGCGCCATCGCCCTCGTGATCGCCCCTTTGAACCACGAGCACGGCCTGGGCCACCTGGTCGCCGCCGTCATCCTGGCCGGCGTCTTCCAGATCGTCCTGGGCGCCATCGGGGTGGCCAAGCTGATGCGGTTCATCCCCCGCTCAGTGATGGTCGGCTTCGTCAACGCCCTCGCCATCCTGATCTTCACCGCCCAGGTCCCCGAGACGCATGACGTCCCGCGGGCCGTCTACCCGCTGCTTGCCGGCGGGCTGGCGCTCATGGTGTTCTTCCCGAAGATCACCACCGTCATCCCCGCCCCGCTCGTCTCTATCGTCATCCTGACCGTCATCACGGTCGCGGCCGGGATCGCCGTGCCGACCGTGGGCGACAAGGGCGAGTTGCCGTCTTCCCTGCCCGTGCCCAGCCTGCCGGACGTGCCGTTCACCCTGAACACCCTCGCCACCATCGCCCCCTACGCGTTCGCCATGGCACTGGTCGGCCTGATGGAGTCGCTGATGACCGCCAAGCTCGTCGACGACATCACCGACACCCACTCCAACAAGACCCGCGAGTCCATCGGGCAGGGCATAGCCAACATCGTCACCGGCTTCTTCGGCGGCATGGGCGGCTGCGCCATGATCGGCCAGACGATGATCAACGTAAAGGTCTCCGGCGCCCGCACCCGCCTGTCCACATTCCTCGCGGGCGCCTTCCTGATGGTGCTGTGCATCGCCTTCGGGCCCGTCGTCTCCGACATCCCCATGGCCGCGCTCGTCGCCGTCATGATCATGGTGTCGTTCGCCACCTTCGACTGGCACTCCATCGCCCCCAAGACCCTCAAGCGGATGCCCGCCGGCGAGATCGGCGTCATGGTCATCACCGTGGTCGCCGTGGTGGCCACCCACAATCTGGCCATCGGCGTCGTCGCCGGCTCCATCACCGCCATGGTCATCTTCGCCAAACGCGTCGCCCACCTCGCCGAAGTCACCGCCGTGGTCGACCCCGACGGCAAGACAGTCGTCTACCGGGTCACCGGCGAGCTGTTCTTCGCCTCCTCCAACGACCTCGTCGGCCAGTTCGACTACGCGGGTGATCCGAAGAAGGTCGTCGTCGACCTGTCCGCCGCACACATCTGGGACGCCTCCTCCGTCGCCGCCCTCGACGCGATCGAGACGAAGTACAAGCAACGCGGCAAAACCGTCGAGATCACCGGCCTCGACGAACCCAGCGCCCACCTCCACGACAAACTCAGCGGCGAACTCACCAGCAGCCACTGACCCGCACGCGCCACAGGTCGCCGAGCAGCCGGTCGGCACAGCCGCCGCCGGGCACCATCCGCGGATCCTCGAAGCGATCGGCAGCGGCTTCACCTCCCACGATGACGACCCCACCGAAGACGTGCACGCGTTCCCGAACACGAAGAAACCCCCTCGCGCCAGGTGCCGACCGGATTCGATGCGGGCTGCCTTCGGACCTCACTCCGTCCCGCTTCGGTCCGCTAATCGGCGGCCGAAGACACCCAGCCGGCGGGCACGACCGGGCACGTGTCACGGTAGTACCTGGAGACGCCGGTGGCGTCGGCCAGCGTCGGGCACGGGAACTACGTATAGCGGCTGTCGTTGTCGAGGGAGACCTTGAACCAGGGAATCAGGCGTCGCGTGACGTTCGAGTTTCCCATGTGGGGAAACCACGGCCGCCACTGGCCGGCTCGACGAAAGGGCCCTCCGTGCCGGCCGGCAGGGTGGCGCGGAGCTGGTCGCGGGGTGACCGTGCCGTCGTCCCGGCCACCCGTGATCACCGTCGGCACCCGCACGTTGGACAAGTTCCGCGAAACGAGGCGGGCGCGAACGGGACGACGGCCGCAGCGCGGCCTCCGCGCCACCGTGCTGATGGCGCCGCCACCCCCCGTGGAATGCCCCCCATCACACCCAGCCGGTCGGGATCGCTCCAGTCACGCACCAGGCTGCGCTGGGATGAGGTAGTCGAGCGCGGCGAGGAGCCGGGTGCCGCGAGGCGGTGTCCCAGTCGGTGGAACTCTCGGTGTCGCTACCGACGACGACGAGGCCGAACGACGCGATCCAGTACCCCACCCAGGCACCTTCCGCCGCCCAGCTGGCGGTGTAGCCGGGCACGACGTCGACCACGCACCAGACCGCCCGGACTGGTGTCGGCCGGGTAGCAGAACCGCCCACGGAGATCCGGCGACTCCTGGCAGCTGAACCCCCACCACTGACCCGCCGGCGCAGCGGCCACGCCATGAGCTGGTCACAATAGCGACGACAACACCAGGCCAACGCCTCGCCGCTGCCACTACCACCGCCGCGCCCGAGGTCACGAACTCACCATCCCTGACAGCCCGTCAGCTGAGTACACTCAGAAACACGCTCCTGACCAGCGAGAATAGCGAACTGCGACTGGAGTACTAGACAAGAGGGCCGGCCTTTGTCGAGCACCCAGGCTCCCCACGCTCCTGGCAGCAGCGCGGGGAGCCACCAGAGCAATGCTCAGGGCCTCACCGGCAGGAAGGACCACGTACCGTCCGGATCAGCCGCATAGGCATCCCTGCCCGGGGCGATGGTTTGCGGCTCACGCTCGCCGCGACACCCCGAGAGGTCGTACAGGTAGAGCTCGTAGTTGGAGTTGTTCTCCACCAGACCCGTTTGGTACACCGTCCAGCACACCCCCTGCTGGACGGGAAGCGTCAGATCGCCCCCGATGGTGACACTCCCCTGAGCCGCTTGCGCCGATGTCGGCACGGCCACCGCGAGCACCCCCGCAGCGGCCACCGTCGCCGCTGCACTGATCAATCGCCGCATAGTCCCTCCCAGTTCTCGATGCGGACACGTGGAACGGTAAGAGGGAACAGCTCGGCCGAGAACCGTGCACAAGGAGCAACTCCGACGCCGGCTACGTGCACGATGGGCAGCGCGGCGCCCGGCCGAGGGCGCCACATAGCCCCCCTGGTGAGGTGGGTGCGGGAAAGGGTGCCGCCTGGGAGGCGTGCCCGGGCGGCACACTGGCTACCGCCTGGACGGTCAGAACTGCGGGTCGAGGTACGAGCCCCACTCGTAGGTCCCGTCCTCCCACAGCTGCCAGGACTCGATCAGGTCGTAGGTGCCCCCCGGCCCTCGCAGCCGCGACTGTTGGGTGTAGTACCCGTTCTGCGGGTCGAGGCAGTCCGTCCAGGTGTAGGTGCCCGCTGGCAGACGGATCGGCTCCCCACCGTCAGCCCAAACGTGCCCCCACCTGTAGTCGCCGGTCGCCAGGTAGATGCTGCGCTCGACGCAGGACATGGCCATGCCGCTATCGGGGCTGGCATCCAGGAACTGGGTCTTGGTGTTGTAGGCCGTCGGGTGGTCCTGGGCCGCGGAGGCGGTACCCGGCGAGCCGAGGACGGCCATGGTGGTCAGGGCGGCACCGGCTAACAGGGTGCGTGAGGTTCGTGCCACGATCGCTTCCTTCCTGATGAGACAGACCAGTGCGCCGGTGCGACGGAACCGCCGACTCCGGCGTCCTCAGCGTCGCGCGAAGCCGCCGGGACAGGTCCCGGATTCAGTTGCTGTCGCACGCCGGTACGTCACAGGCCACCTCGGCGAAAGACGGGTGGGCAGGGGGCAGTGCCGCCCGGGAGTTGTGGCTCCCGGGCGGCACCGTTACAGAACAGCCAAATCCGCCCAGCGTCTGGTTCCCACGGCTCCGGGACCCGGTTGGGCAGCGAACTCGGCGCCGTATCGGCCGGAATGCGCGCTCACGCGATGTCTAGTAGGACCGTCGTTTATAACTCGCCATCGCTGTGGCCATCGGCACCTTCGGAGTCATCAGCGGCCAAGGCTTCGCCGGCGTCGTCGGCCCTCTCGTCGAAGTCCCCGTCCTCGTCACCCTGGTCTACGTCTCCCTCGCGCTGCGTCGCTGGTACCCCGGATTCGCAACGTCCGCCACCACGCCCTGAGATAAGGCACAGGAGTCGTTCGCCGGCTGTTCATCTACCCGTTGATGGATTCGTACGCATTTGCCCCTAACGTCCTGCGTCGGCAGAGATCGATGCTTCAGGGGCGGACTTCTTCCGCCCAATGGAACCCTGGAGGTGCCGTGCACCACCCATCCCCCGAGCCTGATGACAGACAGGCCAGACGGATCGTCCCACTGCCCCTGCTCTCTGCGCATCCCGGTGGGCGTGCGGCCCTGACGTGCCGGTACCGCTGCGGTGACGCCTGCAGCCACCCGGCCCCCAACCCCTCGGACAACGCCTACTTCGGCGATGTGATCGCCCGCGCGGTCTCCCGCCAGGGTCTGCTGCGCGCCGGTGCGGTCGTGTCGCTGGCCGCCGGGGCGGCCGGTGGTTCGCGATACCCGCATCCGCCACCCCAACACGGCAGGGCGGCGCGGGCCAACCGCCGCGCGGCCTCACGTTCGAGCCGGTGGCGCCCAACACCGCCGACGCGGTGATCGTCGCGCCCGGCTATGAGCAGCAGGTGGTGATCGGCTGGGGCGACCCGGTGCTGCGCGGCGCCCCGGAGTTCGTCGTTGGCCGGCAGAGCGCGGCGGCGCAGGCGACCCAGCTCGGCTACAACTGCGACTACCTCGCCCTGATGGACCTGCCGTGAGAGCGCGACGCCCGGCTGCTGGTGGCCAACCACGAGTACACCAGCGAGGAGATGATGTTCGCCGGCTACCACCCGGACAACCCCATCCGCGAGCAGGTGGAGATCGCCTGGGCCGCGCACGGCCTGACCGTGGTCGTCCTCGCCGAGCACCGCCGCTCCGGCAAACTCACGCCCGTCACCGGGCACCGGCTGAACCGCCGGATCACGGCGACGACGACGTTCGAGTTCACCGGCCCGGCCGCCGGCAGCGACCTGCGAGACTTCCGCCGACCCCGCCGGCACGACGGTGCTGGGCACGCTGAACAACTGCGGGGGCGGCACCACCCCGTGGGGCACGGTGCTGTCGGGTGAGGAGAACTTCAACCAGTACTTCGGCAACGCCAACCAGGTCACCGACCCCACCACCAAGGCAGGCCTGGCCCGTTACGGGATGACCGGCGGCGCCAGCGAGCGCAAGTGGGAGCGGTTCGACCTCGCGCAGGAGCCGAACGAGGCCAACCGGCACGGCTGGGTCGTCGAGATCGACCCGTACGATCCGGACTCCACGCCCCGCAAGCTGACCGCGCTGGGCCGCTTCAAGCACGAGGCCGCCGAGCCGCGCCTGACCCGGGACGGCCGCGTGGTGGTCTACATGGGCGACGACGAGCGGTTCGACTACTTCTACAAGTACGTCTCGACCAACCGCATGATGAGTGGGACGAGCCGACGGGCGCGGCGACACAACCGCGGTCTGCTGGAGGAGGGCACCCTCTACGTGGCGCGTTTCACCGGCAACAGCCCGGCCGAGGAGATCGACGGCACCGGCGCCCTGCCCGAGGACGGCGAGTTCGACGGCACCGGTGAGTGGATACCGCTGGCGAGCGGCGACGAGTCATTCGTCGACGGCATGACAGCGCAGGAGGTCTACGTCTTCACACGGCTGGCCGCCGACAAGGTGGGCGCGACGAAGATGGACCGCCCCGAGGATGTGGAACCCAACCCCCGCACCGGCGCCGTCTATATCGCGCTGACCAACAACACCCGCCGTGGTGCCGCCGGCCAGCCCGGACCGGACGAGGCCAACCCGCGCACCAACAACAAGCACGGCCAGATCGTGGAGGTCATGGAATCGCGCAACGACCCGTCCACGCTGCGCTTCACCTGGCGGCTGCTGCTGGTGTGCGGTGACCCCGCCGACCCGTCGACGTACTTCGCCGGGTTCCCCAAGGACCAGGTCAGCCCGATCTCCTGCCCGGACAACCTGGCCTTCGACGACTACGGCAACCTGTGGATCTCCACCGATGGCAACGCCCTGGAGACCAACGACGGCCTCTTCGGCGTCGCGCTGGAGGGCCGGTACCGGGGGCAGGTCAAGCAGTTCCTCACCGTGCCCGTCGGCGCCGAGACCTGCGGGCCGATCATCGAGGAGCGCCGCGTCCTCGTCGCCGTGCAGCACCCAGGCGAGGTCGACGGCGCCAGCTTCGACAACCCCGGCTCGCACTGGCCGGACGGCCCCGGCACCAGGCCCCGCCCAGCCGTGGTCAACGTCACCCGGACGCGCGGCGGGCGCATCGGCGCCTGACCCAAGCCCCTACCCACTGAACCGGCCACCCCCTTACCCCGCGGCGGGGGGTGGCCGGCCTTCAACCCGCCCGCGTCGAGCCTGCTGCCTCGGCCCCACGACCAGTGACGGCCGAAACGCGCCGAGTACCTTCGCAGACGCCCATTACGCCCGCGAGGCGAGGCTTTGGAGCAGCGTGCGTGCGAGGACATCGGCAGCCTGCCCCTGAGTGAGCGCAGCCAGGTGCCTGATGACGGTGGCGTTCTCCCGCAGCCAGGCATAGATGACCGAGGAACTGGCCCGGCACGGCTACCAGATCAGCCCCGGCACCGGCATCTGACGCCCCATCGGCTGAACGCAGACGGTCTACGGGACTCCGAGCAGCGCATGGTGGAGAGGCCGGGCACGGCGGGTCCACCGCGCCACCGAGGCCGGACGCCGAGCGCTGACCGAGGACCGCAAGGCACTGGCAGAGCCGGCACGCGAAGTCCTCGGCGACGACGCCCCCCGACGCCTCCCCAGCAGTCAGTGCGCGACCGCCCCCGCCTCGGCCGGCGTCGAACGCCCCCAGCCGCCGCAAGTCCTCCGGCACCACGGCAGCGGTCGATGACTTCGGAACGAATCGCGTAGTGGGCTCGGCCGTGACGTCCCGCCACACGTATCTGCCGCGGCTGTGCGTCACCACCAAGGCGGTCAGGTCGGGTGAAGGCGCACAACACGACCGGCCGTTGCCCGGCAGCCCGCCGACGAAAGAACCACCGCCACTACGGTTAGGCTTACCTAAGTATGATGGTATTCTCGCGGGCTCGGCCTGCTGAACGGAAAGTCCACGATGCGCGCACTTCGCCCAGCCCTCCCCGTGGCGCTCCTGAGCGTCGTACTCGCCGGTTGCGGCGCCGACGGCGCGGAGAGCTCCTCCGACGACAGTGCCGGCGACTCCGGCCCCTGGTCCTTCACCGACGGGTCCGGCGAGGTCGTCACGTTGGACAGCACGCCCGCGCGAATCATCGCGCACGCCGGCGAGGCGGCCGCGCTGATGTCCTTCGGGATCCAGCCGGTCGGGATCTACGCCGACGAGTCGGTCGAGACCGACCCCAACCTGGAGGGCCTCGACCTGACCGGGATCGAGATCCTGGGCGAGGAGTGGGGAGAGATCGACGTGGAGAAGGCCGCCGAACTGCGGCCGGACCTGGTCGTCGCCGACTGGTGGCCCGCCGAGGAGGCACACAGCGGTATGGAAGAGGGCGTCGACGAGCAGAGCAGGAGGCTCGCCGAGTTGGCGCCGGTCGTCGGCGTCGCCCAGGGTGACTCCATCGTCGACCTGATCGAGGGCTACGAGGACCTCGCCGAGAGCTTGGGCGCCAACGTCGACGACCCGGAGATCGCCGCCGACAGGCAGCGCTTCGAGGAAGCCGTCGAGAACTTCGAGGCGGCGGTGGCGGCCAAGCCCGGCCTCACCGTCGCCGCGATGTCGCCGTACGAGGATCTGGTGTACGTCGCGAACCCGGAGTACGCACCCGAGTTGCTCGACTTCCAGCGCTGGGGCCTCGACGTGATCAACCCGGACAGCCCTGACCCCGGCTTCCCCTACTGGGAGAACCTCAGCTGGGAGAACGCCGACAAGTACCAGCCCGACCTGATTCTGTGGGACCAGCGGTCCTACACGCCCACGGTCAACGAGGAGTGGGGTCAGACGCAGCCCACGTGGTTCAGCGTCCGGGCGGCCGAAGCCGGGGCGATCGCCTCGTGGCCGGCGTACTGGCTGCACACCTACGGCCACTACGCCACCGAGCTGGAGGCGCTGACGGAGGCGATCACAGCCGCGGACGAGAACATCGGCGACTGATCACCACCGATGAGCGACTCGACCGGCACAGTGCGGCGAGCCTCCGCCCTCGGGTCAGGGCTCGCCGTGTTGTGCGTGCTCCTCGCCCTCGTCGCCTTCCTCAGCGTGACGATGGGCTCGCGCGAGATCGGCCTGACCGAGGTGCTGAGTGCCCTGGGGAACCTCCAGGGCGACGGATCGATCAACAGCACGGTGACGCTGGAGTTGCGCGTCCCGCGCACGCTGCTCGGCATCCTGGTGGGCGCGGCGCTCGGCGTCGCCGGCGCCATACTGCAGGGCGTCACGCGCAATCCCCTGGCGGACGCGGGAATCATGGGCATCAACTCCGGCGCGGCCGCCTTCGTGGTCTTCGCGATCACCGTGCTCGGCGTGCGCGGCATCGAGTCCTACGTGTGGTTCGCGTTCGCGGGGGCGATCCTGGCGATCCTGCTGGTCTACACAGTCGCGTCGCTGGGGCGGGAGGGCGCCACACCGGTGAAGCTCGCGTTGTCGGGCGCGGCCGTCACGGCCGGTCTGACCTCGGTGACCACCGGGATCGTGATGACCAACGTCGACGCGCTCAACGAGATGCGGTTCTGGCAGGTCGGATCGCTCGCCGGGCGGTACGCCCCGATCCTGCTCGGGGTCGCGCCCTTCCTCCTCGCCGGCCTGGTCGGGTCGCTGCTCTTCGGGCGAGCGCTCAACGGGCTGGCGCTGGGCGAGGACATGGCACGTGGTCTGGGCCAGCGTGTCTCCCGCACCCGGGTGTTCGCGTTCGGCGTGGTCGCGGTGCTCGCTGGTGGGGCCACCGCCGCCTGCGGGCCGATCGTCTTCGTCGGGCTCGTGGTGCCGCACCTCGCGCGGTTGGTCTGCGGACCCGACTACCGGTGGATCCTGCCGTACTCCATGCTGCTGTCGCCGATCGTGCTGCTGCTGGCCGATGTGCTGGGCCGGACCGTGGCCGCTCCCGCGGAGCTGCAGGTCGGCGTGGTGCTCGGGGTGCTCGGGGCGCCCGCCTTCGTCGGGATCGTGCGCTACGCCCGGCTGTCGGAGGTGTGAGCGCCATGACCACACCCACGACCACCACGCCGGGACCCACGACCGTGGACGCGCTGCGCGTTACCCGGCGGCGCCGGAACGCCCGCGCACTGGCGGTGACCGGCGTGCTGGCCGTCGCCGTGGCCGCCCTGTTCGTGCTCACCATGATGGTGGGCAGCTTCCGGCTCAGCGCGGGTGAGGTCATCGCCTCCGCGCTGCACCTCACCGACAACCCGAGCGTGGACTTCGTCGTCCGCGAGCTGCGGCTGCCGACGGCGGCCTCCGCCCTGACGGTGGGCTGTGCCCTGGGCGCCTCCGGGACGATCTTCCAGCAGTTGCTGCGCAATCCACTCGCCTCGCCGGACTTCGTCGGCATCTCCGCAGGCGCCGGGCTCGCGGCCGCCGGCGGGATCGTGCTCCTGGACCTCGGCGGGCTCGTCCTCAGCGCGTTCGCCCTCGGCGGGGCAGTCGTCGCCGCCCTGCTCATGTACGTACTGGCCTGGCGGGACGGCGTGACCGGCTACCGCTTCATCCTCATCGGCATCGGGGTCGCGGCCTTCTTCACTGGTCTCACCGGCTACCTGCTGACCCGGGCACAGCTCTCCGAGGCCCGGCAGGCGATGCGCTGGCTGACCGGCTCGGTCGGGCAGGCCAGCAACAGCGAGCTGCAGCTCCTCGCGGGTGGCCTCCTGGTGCTCCTGCCGGTGGCCGTGCTCCTGCAGCGGCAACTGCGGGCAATCGAACTCGGCGATGACACCGCCCGCGCGCTGGGCGCGCGGGTCGAACTCGGCCGTGCCGGCCTGCTCGCGACCGCGGTGATCCTGGTGGCGCTGGCCGTCGCCGTCGCCGGCCCGATCGCGTTCGTCGCGCTCGTGGCCGGTCCGATCGCCAACCGACTGCTCGGCCCGGCGACCGGCGGGGTCGTCGCGGCCGCGTTGACCGGCGCCGCGCTCCTGCTCAGCGCCGACCTCGTCGCCGCACACCTGATGCCGACCCCGCTCCCCACCGGGGTCGTGACCGGCGCGGTCGGCGCGCCGTACCTGCTGTGGCTGCTGGCCACCACGAACCGGCAAGGAGCCGGCGGATGACTCGACTGCACGCCAAGGACCTGACTCTCGGGTACGACGACCAGACGGTCGTCACCAACCTCGACATCGAGATCCTGGACGGCAAGGTGACCGCGATCGTGGGCGCCAACGGCTGTGGCAAGTCCACGCTGCTGCGCGGCCTGGCCCGACTGCTGAGGCCCCGCGACGGCGCGATCCACCTCGACGGCAGGAGCCTCAGCGAACTCAGCACCCTCGACGTCGCCAAGGTGCTCGGGCTGCTCCCGCAAAGCCCCGTCGCACCCGAGGGCATCACCGTCGCCGACCTGGTCTCCCGGGGCCGCTACCCGCACCAGGGCTGGTTCCGCCGGTGGGCCGAACGCGACCACGACGCCGTGGCCCGGGCACTCGACGCCACCGACACGGCGGACCTGGTCAACCGGCCGCTGCAACAGCTCTCCGGCGGTCAACGCCAACGCGTCTGGGTCGCGATGGCGCTCGCCCAGGAGACCGACCTGCTGCTGCTCGACGAGCCCACGACCTACCTGGACATCAACCACCAGGTGGAGCTGCTCCGCCTGGTGCGGAAACTGAACGCCCAGTCCGGCAAGACCATCGTGCTCGTGCTGCACGACCTCAACCTCGCCTGCCGGTTCTGCGACCACATCGTCGCGATGGCCGAGGGCAACATCGTCGCTGAGGGAGCCCCGACCGACATCATCACCGCCGAACTCGTCGAGAAGGTCTTCGGTCTCGCCTGCGTCGTCATACCCGACCCCGTGGCAGGCACCCCGATGGTCATCCCGTCCTGAGCTTGACTCTGTGGGTGATCTTGGAGTTTCTCGGTGCGGCAGCATGGTCGGGAGGATGATCGGGTCGTTCCGTTGATCGATGCAGCCGTCGAGGTGCCTGTCGTCCCTCCGTCCTCGTTCCGGTGAGCGGGTCCCCTCTCTGACCGAGCAGGTCGCGCGGGCGAGTAACCCGGGCGGCTCGACCGCGATGTGGGTGAGAGACCGGCTGGACGGGCTGTGGCGCGACGAGGATTTCGCTGGCTGGTACCCGCGCGACGGACGCCCGGGCCTCTCACCCACCCAGCTGGCCACCGTCTGTGTGCTGCAGTTCCGCTCAGCCTGTCGGACCGTCAGGCCGCCGACACGGTCCGCTACCGCATCGACTTCAAGTACGCCATGGCCATGGAGCTGGACGATCCCGGCTTCCAACACAGTGGTGCTGGCCGACTTCCGCGACCGTCGCACCGAGGATGACCGCACCGACCGCCTCCTCGACATCGCGCTGGCCCGTCTCAAGGAGGCCGGTCTGGTGCGTGAGCGCACCACGCAGCGAACCGACTCCACCCACATCCCCGTGCGCGAGGGCGTCATCTCCTCGGCGACGCCGCTGATGGGCCTACGCTCCGGCTCGCACAAGAACGCCACCTACACCGCGTTCCGGGAGGTCGGCTGCGTGATCCGCACGGTGCAGCTGTCGTGCCACCTCACTGACGCGCCGCTGTGGCGGCGGGTGCCCGCGGCGACGATCAAGGTTGAGTCGTTCAACCGGTTTTCCCAGTGGGCCGGCTTCGGCAACCGCGGGGTCATCGCCGACAACGCCCCGAGCACATCAGACGGTTCGGCGAGTACAGCACGCACGAACTCGGCATCGAGCCCGACGCGTACGACCGAAGCTCGACGTCGACTTCGCCCTGCTGCGCGAAGGGGATCTGAACGTCGTCGGCTTGGACCAGGCCGCGTGATGCCGGGTGCGCCCGCGGCGGCGACGCGGGCGCCGAGTCGTCAGGCGGGCTGGACGGTGATTGTGCAGAGGCGCTTGGTGGCCCGGGTCAGGGCTACGTACAAGTCCCTCTCCCCACCGGGGCGGGCCGTGATGATTTCCTCGGGGTTCATGACGACGACCCCGTCGAATTCCAGGCCGCGTGCTTCGGACGCCGGCACGATGCGTGCGTGGTGAGCGACGCCCTGGGCCGTCAGCTCGCTCACCCTGGTGTCCGCGCAGATCACTCCCAGAAGCTCGCCCGGGTGCGCGGTGCTCTGGGCGCGGAGTTCCTGAACGACGGCGGTGACCAACGCGTCCGGAGGTGTGGTCACGGTGCGAGGGCTCTCACCGCTTCGCAGTGACCGTGTGGGCTTCTGGTCCGGAGCGATCCGCGTGAGCAGGTCCCGGACGCTCTCCAGGATCTCCTGCGTGGTGCGGTAGCTGACGGTCAGGTTGTGCAGTTTGAACCGCGGTCCGACGTGGGGGCTCAGTGCTTCCTTCCAGTCGCGAGCTGTCGCGACCGGGCCTGCCTGGGCGAAGTCACCCACCAGCGTCATCGCCCTTGCCGGGCAGCGGCGGAGGATCATCCGCCATTGCATGGCGGTCAGTTCCTGCGCCTCGTCGACGACGACGTGCCCGTACGTCCGCTCCGGAGGGCCGTCGACCAGGCTCGCCGCCTCGTCCAGCAACGGCACGTCGGCATCGGTCCACGGGGCGTCCGGACCGCGCAACAGAAGGGATCGCTCCTGAGCGGTCAGGCGGGGCAGGCGCTCGGCGAGAGCGGCGGCGTTCGTCAGGAGCGCCTTCACGAGGTCACCGGGTACCAGCCGCGGCCACAACACCTCGACCGCTCGGTCGACGCCGGCGTCGTCGAGGAGATCGGCCCGGATGGCGTCCAGCTCCAGTTCGTGGGCCGGACCCGAGTCGGCCGCGCCTTCGGTACGGCGCTGGGCGGCTCCAGTGAACCGGTCGAGGTTCATGCCCGTCATCCTTTCGGCATCGGCGTCGATCTGCTCCAGGAGGTCGCCCATATCGCGTCGCATCGCGTCAGTGACGGCGTCGACCAAGAGCTCTTTGAACACCTGGCGCGCGGGGTTGTGCCCCGGTACGGCCGCCACGGCGGCGTCGCGTGCCGTGGCGACTTCCTCGCCGGAGAGGTGAACCAGTTCCGGTCCGACCCGCACGGTGAAGTCACCGGCGGGGGCTTGGTGGACGCGCAGCAGGCCGGCCAAGGCGTCGGCGAGGTCGGAACTGCCCTTGAGACGCGCCGTATCGAACGGGTCCACCGTGTCCGTGGGCACTCCGGCCAGTTCCCGGCAGGTCGCCAGAACGACGTCGTTCTCTCCCAGCGAGGGGAGGACCTGGGAGATGTAGTCGAGGAACCGGGCGTTCGGGCCCACCACCAGGACACCCTCCTCCGCGGCGCGCGGGAACGCGTACAGGACATAGGCCGCCCGGTGCAGGGCGACCACCGTCTTGCCGGTGCCGGGCCCGCCCTGCACCACGGTCACCCCGCGGTGGGCGGAGCGGATGATCTCGTCCTGCTCGGCCTGCAGCGTCGCGACGGCCGCGTGCATCCTGCCCGTACGCCGTGCCGACAGAGCCTCGGTCAACGGGCCGTCCCCCACGACGTCCTCGTCGGTCGGCGCGGTCCCGTCCAGCAGTTCGTCGCTCACCGAGATGACCGTGCGCTCCTCGAGGCGCAGGTGCCGGCGCCGCCGCAGGTTCATCGAGTGGACCGGTGTCGCCTCGTAGAAGGGCCGCGCCGCGTTCGCGCGCCAGTCCACGAGCAGAGGCAGGTCATCCTCCTCCGTATGCAGGCCGATCCGCCCGATGCGCAGGGCCGTGCCATCCGTCCAGTCGATGCGGCCGAAGACCAGCCCTTTTTCGGCGCCCTCCAGCCGGCCGATTTCCTTGGCCAGACGCTCAGCGGCGATCTCTCTCTCGTATGCCTCATCGGCACTTTCCGCCGGGGCCTTCAGCACACTCGCTTGGTGTACTCGCGCCTCGGAAAGCCGCCCGGTGAGCAGCTCGTACAAGGTGGACACATAAGCCTGCTCCGATTCAACCGCACACACAGCAGGGTCGTTCACTTGCGACAACAGAGGGCTCCTTTAATTCGAGCCACACCATACGGTCAAAGTTCCCTAAAGATAAGTCTTGACTTGATTGGTGAAGCCATGCCCCTACGACTGAGACTTTTCCGTCATCGGTCTGAGCTGGCCAATTGCAGGGTGAGGATGGCCTGGACGAGGGCGTCGCTGATGCCGTGTTCGCGGGCCGCGCGGACGTCGTGGACAGCGCCGGGCAGGGCGGGTGAGGCCCACAACAGCCGGCCGAGGGGATCGGCGAGGATCTGAACGTTCATCCCGTGCCGCTTGTGCTTCCCCGAGTAGTAGGGCCGGTCCGCGGCGATCCGGTCGATCGGCAGCAGGGTTCCGTCCAGCAGTACGAACGCCTTCGATGATGCTGTTCGGACCGCCTCCGCAAGGGTCGGCGCGAGAGCGGCCAGGACCGCGACGGCCTCGGTGATGTACCGGTACGCGGTTGTGGTCCCGATACCGAAGCCGGCCGCGAGCCGGGCATACGGGTGGGCGCTGCGGAGAGGGGCGAGAGTGGGCAGGGCCTGCCGGCCGACACTCAGGCGCCGCCAGCGGGTACCGGTCTCTTGGCGGCGCTGGCGGAGCTTGGCGGACAGGAAGCGCAAGACGGAACTGGACATGTCGACGCCCGACAGGTGACAAGCACACGAAGCCTGTGGTGGAGACGGATTTCTTGGTCGAAAACCCATCTACCAGGGGTTACCGCCCTGCCCGTCAGGTTGGAAAAAGGTCACTGAATCCATGACGGCTGGCCGTATGACGTATCATGCATTCCGCCGTTCCATATATCGCTAATTGCGCTCCCGATGCCCGCCTGCCTTATGGGCGAGCCCGCCCCTGGATGCAGGCGATGTTTTGTCGCGCTCGGGAAAAGGGGGAAGATCTGGCGAGACAACCGGCACCATCGAGCTCACTGCCAAGGGGGCATCCGCCGGGCTGATCCGGTCATTGATGCCGTCGCGGATCGCGGTGCTCACCCCGCGGCGGACCATCGAGGCCATCACGCCGAAAGGGGGAGAACACCGGCAGCGCCAGCCCGGCCTCCACCATCTTCTCCAGCGCGATGTTGATCAGGTCCGCCGGCCGGTTCTTCGCCGCGGCCTCCTTGCGGATCGACTGCTCGGCGATCCGCCGGGCCTCCGCCTGGTACACCGGCAGCGTGCCCTCCGGCAGCTCCACCTGACGCCGGACGAAGTCCACCACCATGATGGGGACGTCCTCCAGCTTCGGGAAGCACCCCATGCGCTGATACGACTTCAGCATCAGCAGCAGAGCCAGCAGATGCTCATCGCCCTCCGTGGCATCGGACGCCCACTGAAGCCCCTCCCGCGTCGGCGAGAAGAACAGACGCGGCTCGTGCGCGGCGATCAGCCGCTTAAACCGCGGATACGCGGTCCGTTCGATCGGGTCACAACCCACCCCAGGCCCCAGACGGTGGTCAACATCGCCACCAACGACACTGAGCCGAACGGGTGACGGGCCGGGCCTCTCAGGGCGTCGAGATCATCCCATGGCCCCTTTTTTTGAGCTCGTCTCGGCGATACCCCCTTCAGCGACGAGGCCGGCTTCGACACCCTCAGCCGGATCGCCGAGGTGTCCCGAGGCGCCGCCTACGACGCCCGTGAACCGGACACCATCGCCGAGGTCCTACGCTCCGCCATCAGCAACTCCTGATGTTGAAGGGTGGCGTGACGATGAAGGACCCCGTCGGTATCGCCCTCGCCGCGCTGCTCGGCGCGGCGATCGCCGTGTGACCACGCGCTCAGGGGCCCGGGTCGCGGTGGCCCTGGCCGCCGGCGTGGGCAGGGCGCAACAACCCCGCGGCACCGTAGTGGCGCGGCATGCGCACCGATACGCCGCCGTACTTGGCGAATGCTCCGATGTGAACATGACTGGCCCACTTCACTGGCTGACATGGTGTGAGGGGCACCCCCGCCTCACAGGCGTTGCATGCCTCGGTCGTCGCGTTCACGCAGCGTAGCCCGCAGGAGCAACCGCCTGCCCTCATCGTCATCAATCTCACGAACCCGCAGCTGGTCAGCCGCCCGAGACAGGATCCGAGCGGCACGTCTGGTGACAACAGGGCAATGCTGCCTGAGCGGCCGCGCGCGTTCGCGGAATGACCGGCCCTGCCAGGTGGGTCAGCGGGCGATGAACGGCTCGGTCAGGTGCGGGGTGGCGAGATAGAGGGTGCTGGCGGCCCGGCCGCGGAGCACCTGTTCCCTTGAGGCCCTTGCCTGTTCCGGGTTCATCTCGTGGGCGTAGGCGAGTTCGGGGTGGAGCAGCTGGATCGCGTGCACGAGCAGGTCACCGGTGACGGCGACGAGTTCGCGCCCGGACGCGACAAGCACGCTCTGGTGTCCGGGCGTGTGACCCGGCGTGGCGAACACGCGCTCGCCGCTGCGCAGCGGGGTGTCGCCGTCGAGCAGCCGTAGCTGATCGGTCTTCCGGAGCGGGTCGATCACAGTGGACCGCAGCTGCGGGTTGACCTCCTCGATCGCGTCGAATTCGGCCTGCTGCAACAGGTATCCGGCGTTCGGGAAGAACGGCCGCCTCTGCTCGCCGCCGACGACGGCCCAGCCCACGTGGTCGGTGTGGAGGTGCGTGAGCACCACGGTGTCTACCTCGGATGGTTCGACACCCGCGGCGGCCAGCGAAGCCGGGAGCACCCCGGGCACGGGCGCCCACGAGGCCGCCGGGCTGTCGACCGGGCCGATCCCCGCGTCGACCAGCGTCACGCCCTGGTCGCTGCGGATCGCGAACGCGCGGAACTGGAGCCGCCAGCGCCCGTCGGCGTCGAGCGCGCCGGGATCGAACTGGTCGGCCGCCGCCCACTGCTCGGTGGATGCGTCGGGGAACGCCTCCGACCTGGTGGAGAAGAAGGGGCCCGCGCCGTCGGCGAGCGCGATGACGGTGTACGGGCCGACCTGAAGGGAAGGGGGCATCCCACAGATGGTGCCACCCGCGGGCGGCCCACGACCAAGCGGGTTGCCCCGGAGCTCACTCCGGGTCGTGGGCGTACGTCGCTCAGGCGTCGGCTGCTTCCGTCTCGTTGACGCGCGTGCTTCTTCCAGGACCACAAGCCTGCCTCCCCCGGAGATGGTGCCGTCTTTTCTCGGTTCTGGCACTGATCTCGGGGAGCGGTCGCGGAGGGTTGGTGAAGCAGGATCATCTTGCGGAGTAGTTCGAATCCGGCTCGTCCGGAGAGCTGCCTTTTTGATCTTCTTGATGTGGTTCACGGTGCCTTCGGTGCCGCCGGAACTCCAGCGCAGGGTGAGTCCGGCGGTCACGGCGTCGAGGTCGCGGAGCAGGTGGAGTGCGAAGTTGGTGAGGCCGGGTGGTTGGCGAGGATCTCACCGAAGTGGCAACCTCGAACCGGCCGTCGGCGAACGGGAGACCTCGCATGTCGGTAGCAGCCGTGCGCGGACTCAGGTTCCGGCGCCCGGCCTCACGGGCAGCGCGGGCGGCGGCTCGAGGGCTGAGGTCAGTCCCGGTAACACGGTGCCCGTGCAGCGCCAGGCCGATGGCCTGCGTGCCGATGCCGCAGAGGCAGTCGAGCACCGTCGCGCGTTCCATGCCAATCAAGGCGTTCAGAGCCTCCCTCTGCCGACGGGTGCTCGCGTTCCCAGTCTGCATAGATCAGGTGGTGGTCATCGGCCAGTTCGTCGTAGAAACGCGCCACAGGCATCTCAGGCGTGGCCCGAGACTACTGACGCCCCGGAACAGCCGCCGATCACCTTCCGTGATCGGCAGGGGACGACCTCGACGACCACAACGCCGGCCCCCTTCTCGTGACCATCCACGAGCCCGTTAATCGCCAGCCGCTATCGAAAGCCGCCGTCGAAACTCATCAACAAACGCCGCCGCAAACGTGGAGCACGAAGCCATCCTCAATCACAGCAGACGGCGCACGCCCTGCGCCTTCCCCCGGTTCCACCCCCGGAGGGTGAGGGAGGAGGAGGCCGCGGCGTCCCTTCCGTGTCGGCGGCCGCGACTCACCGGGTGCAGCTCGCCCGGTGCCGCGAGAAGGCCCAGGGCGACGGTGCCGGTGACGCCGGCGGCCCTTTCGCCGGCGCTCGTGATGGTGAGCGGCGCCACCAGCAGCGCGCCCTTGCCCCCAAGGGCAGCCTGTACCGCGAGCTCAGCGGCGAACCGGGGGGAAGGAGGATCAGACACATGTCCCACGCGGCGCCCTGCGCCTGGCGCATGCCTTGGTCAAGGCCTGCGCCGGGCCGGCCGCGCAGGCGATGGGTACCAACCTTGATCATGCGCGGAGTGCACAGTGCGAGGTCAGCGCGCGTGACACCAGGACGCTTGGGTTGATGCACCCACTGGTCTCGGGACCGCGGCCCCGGCGTCATCGAAGCGCGGCAGGACATCGACCTCGTGCAGTGGCACGTTGGTGACCCCGAAGCTGGTGAAGCTCGCCGCCGTCCGCCCTGTGGCTCGGGCCGGCCCGAGCCACAGGGCGGACGGCGTGGGAAAGACCCACCCGCTCACACGACGGGCCCGCACGCGGAAGAGAGAGAAGCAATCGCCGATGCGGCACGTCGCGGAGTGAGGCGGGCCGCGAGAGACGAAACCAGCAAGGCGGACTCATCCCGGAAGCCACCCGCCACAGTGGCGCCATAAGGCTGGAGAAGTCACGCCGCGGCAGTGAAACCATGCGGGACAACACAAGACCCACCGAGGAAGACACCCCTGAGTGTCGCGGCCTTGGAGGCGGGGTGTTTCGGCTCCAGATGCAGGCTGGGCGCGCTCCTCAGTCCGTGGCGGCCGCCGAGGGCGAGGGGATTCGCCCACGGGCGGTGACGAGAAGGGCGCCGACCGCCAGCGCGCCGCCCAGCCACAGCACCGACCGGGTGCCGAACCCGTCCGCCATCCGGCCGCCCAGGAAGGCGCCCAGGGCGATGGCCCCGTTGAACACGCCTACGAACAGGGAGGTCGCGCCCTCCCTGGCCTGCGGGGCGGCCAACGCCAGCCAGGTCTGCGTACTCACCGACACACCCCCGTAGGCCAGACCCCACACCACCAGCAGGATCGCGGCGCCAGCCAGGGAAAGCCCGAGCAGGGGAACCAGCAGCACCGAGGCCGCAAGCGCCAGGGTGATCACCAGCAGGACGCCCCGCACCGACCGCCCCACCAGGGCACCGACCGCGAAGTTGCCCACGACACCGGCGATTCCGTACACCAGCAGCAGGGTGCCGACCAGGGAGGTCTGGACGCCGGAGACGTTCTCCAGCACCGGCCGGACATAGGTGTACGCGGCGAAGTGTCCGGTCACCAGCAGGGCCACCACGGCGAGCCCGGTGACCACCTGGGAGTTGTGGAACAGCCGCATCACACCACCCAGCGCGACCGCCTTCTCGGCGGGGAGCGGCGGCAGCAGTACGGCCATGGCGACCGTCACCACTAGAGCGAGCCCCGCGACAGCGAGGAACGCCTCGCGCCAGCCCGCCAGTTCACCGATATAGGCCCCTGCGGGCACACCCAGGACCGAGGCCAGAGCGACACCTCCGAAGATCGTGGAGGTCGCCGGCCCGACGGACGTGGCCCGAACCAGCCGGCCCCCCAAACTGCCCGCGAGCGACCAGACACCTCCCATACCGACACCGATCAGCACGCGGGCCACCATCATGACCGCGAAGTTCGGTGACCAGGCCGCCAACGCGTTGGCCGCCGCCAGGAGCATCATCAGGAAACAGAGCACCACACGCCGGTCGACCCGCCCCACCGCCGAGGTGACCAGCGGCGCGGAGAAGGCGCCGACCAGACCGGTGACCGTGAGCGTCAGCCCCGCCATGCCCTCGCTCACCCCCAGGGAATCGCCGATCGGGGTGAGCAGACCCACCGGCAGCATCTCTGACGTGACCACGGTGAAGGTCCCGGCCGCCACGGCCACCACCGCGGGCCAGCCACCATCCGCGGACGCCTTGGGGGCGGGTGTTTCCAGAGAGAGTTCGTCGCCTTTTGCCATGGCCCCAGCCAACTGCGGCGCCAAAGGTGGAACAAGCGCGAAGTCCTCATGGTTCCATTAGCCAGGTTAATGGAAGGAACGCGCGGGCACGGCAACCGCGGTCGGCGCGGACCGTATCAGTGGAGGGTGTGGGGTGACCGTCACCGAATCACGGACGGGGGGTACGAAGCCCGCCTCTGGGCTTGTGGAGATCCGCGAACTGGAGTGCTTCCTGATCCTCGCGGAAGAACTGCATTTCGGACGCACCGGGGAACGGCTGTACGTCTCCCAGGGCCGGGTCAGCCAGCTGATCCGCGCCTTGGAACGACGCATCGGCGCCCGCCTGGTGGATCGCACCAGCCGACGTGTGCGGCTGACTCCTCTCGGCGAGGACTTCCTCAGCGCCCTCCGCCCCACCTACACCGCCCTCCGCGCCACCATCGACAACACCCGCGCCGCCGCACTCGGCCAGAGCGGCCTGCTACGCATCGGCTTCCAGGGCGTGACGGGCTACGGCTTCATGGACGTGGTCAGCAAGTTCGAGGACCAGAACCCCGGCTACACGACACACATCACCGAACTCCCACTCTCCGACCCCTTCGGTCCCCTCCACCGAAACGAGATAGACACCGCCGTCGTTCTGCTGCCGGTGAAGGAGCCGGACCTGGTCCTCGGGCCCGTCTTCTCCCGCCAACCGCAGTATCTGGCGGTCTCCCACCGGCATCCCTTCGCCCACCGGACCGTCCTGAGCGCCGAGGAACTGGCCGACTCACCGCTCGTCGGGGTAGCCGCCCCAGCACCGGACTACTGGCGCGAGGCGCAGGCGCCCCTCCGTACCCCCTCCGGTGCCCCGGTACCGCGGGGGCCGCTGGTCGGCACCCTCCAGGAAGGCCTGTCCCAGGTCGCGGCGAACCGCGGCGTGATGCTGCTGTGCCACCCGACCACCGAATACCACCACCGTCGAGACGTGACCTACCTCCCGATAACCGGGCTACCCGAATCCGCCCTCGGCCTGATCTGGCACAGCGACCACGAAAGCCCCCAAGTCCGTGCCTTCGCCAACACCATCGCCAGCGACCTCACCACACTCGGCCCATGAAACGAAGGGGCGCTCGGCCTGCCGGTCGACGTGGTTCTGCGGGGTTGTCGTTGAAGAAGGCGTGCTGCGCTACTGCTGGGTCTCCATGACGTCGGCGACCACGCAGCTGACGTTGTCGGGGCCGCCGGAGCCGTTGGCGAGGGTGATGAGTTACGGACGGCCGGCTCGGGTTCGCTGATCTCGGAGAGGGCTCGGCGGATTTCTTCGCTCGGCACGACGGTCGACAGACCGTCGGGGCGGAGCGACCGCTGGGAGTGGGAGGCGGCTTCTTTCGGGCTGAGCCGTCCTTCGTCGACCATCGACTGGACCATGGTGTGGTCGTGGGTGATCTGGGACGGTTCTCTGCGTGGCCAGCTCCGCCCCACGTCGAGGATGCTGCCGCGCACCGCGCCATGAACGCGGGCGGAGGACAGGAGGACGTCTCCCATCCCCAGGCCACCACGCAGCCACACGCGTGCTCCGGCGGCGGCCGATGGACACCTTCCAGGGCGCGGTCGATGCCACGGTGGGCGCGCGACGCGAGCGCGCGGGGAACGGTCGTGGAGCCATATCGTCCGCCGGTGACGCGTGGCTTTGGAAGCCGCCGTACCGGGTGTTCAGCGCCGGCATGTAGGGCGGCTACGTGACGACTTCGCACCGGAGGACTTGGGCTCTCCTCATGGCCACCGTCGGCGGCGTGGCGTTGCAGGCCCTGCTGATCCAGTCCTTCCGGGCCCTCGGCCCGCGGACCACTCCCCTGCCCCGCCCGTACGACCGTTTCTGAGGGGCGGCGTGCGGGGGCGTTCTCTCCCGATGTGCATCGCTGTTGTCGTTCGGTTCGGGTGCCTCGCCGGGTTGAGGGTGATCCTCGCGATACAGACCAGGCCGGTGGCCCCTCGCAAAAGTGGCCGCCACTGGCGCGCGCCGGTGAACGCGCGACCATGCGCCCTCCGCGCGCCGCCCATGCGGTCTGGCCCGGGTTCTGGTCCGCGCACCAGACTCCTACCTGCGGTTTCCGGCCGATGTGCCCACTGCGGGGCAACGGGTTGTCCTCTGCAAGTCCGCCGGTTCCTTTGTTCGGACGCTTCGTGCGGGCGGCGGACGTTCGTCGAGCAGGTGCCCGGACTGACCCGCCGGCACGGCCGGTGGACGGAGCGGTTGCGTTCACCACTGGCTGCGGTCGGCCTCGCGCTGGCCGGCCGTGCCGGCGCTCGGATGGCCCGGGCGTTCGGGGTGTCTGTCAGCCGCAGCACGGTGTTGGCGGCTGGTTGACGCGTTGCCCGAGCCGGACGTGCCGGCCCCCCGGGTGGTCGGCGTCGATGAGTACGCCACCCGCAAGGGCCACGCTTACGGCACGGTGCTGGTCGATGTCGAGACCCGCCGGCCCATGGACCTGCTGCCCGGCCGGGAGGCATCCAGCCTGGCCGCCTGGCTGGCCGAGCGGCCCGGAATCGAGGTCGTCTGCCTGGACCGGGCGCCCTTCTTCGCCGACGGCGCCTCCGCCGGGGCACCCCAGGCCGTCCAGGTCGCCGATCGCTGGCATCTGTGGCACAACCTCAGCGAAGCTGCCGAACGGTGCGTCGCTGATCACCGTGCCTGCCTGCGGGCCGAGATACCCGCCCCTCGGCGTCCCTCGCAACCCGACGACGAGTCTAAGGACGCCTCCGACTCGCCATGGCCCACCGGCCACCGGTTCGCCGACCGTACCCGGGCCAATCACGCCGCAGTCCACGCGTTGCTGGCCGCAGGCAACAGCCGCCGCGCGATCGAACGGCAACTCCGCATGACCAGTCGCACCGTCAAACGCCTCGCCGACGCCGCCAAGCCGGAGGACCTCTTCAACGGCCAGTGGCAGGGCCGCCCCTCCGTCCTGGACGAGTTCAAGCCCTACCTGGACGACCGCTGGAACCAGGGCTGTACCAACGCCTGGAAGGCATGAGAGGAGATCATGCCGCTCGGCTACACCGGCAGCTACCAGCGCGTCCGCGCCTACTTCCGCCAAACATCTCTCCACCGACCCGGTCACCGCACCCCCGCCGTCCCCCCGCACGGTCGCCGGCTGGATCCTCAGCCATCCCGACGCCCTCACCGAGGTCGAACAGCTTCGACTGAAGGCTGTCCTGGTCCGCTGCCCCGATCTGGACGCGCTCACCGGCCACGTCCGGTCGTTCGCCGAGATGCTCACCGAGCGCCAGGGCCATCGGCTCCCGCAGTGGCTCGACGCCGTTCGCAGGGACGACTTGCCGGGCCTGCACACCCTGGCCGCCGGCATCGACCGCGATGCCGTTATCGCCGGCCTCACCCTGCCCTGGAACTCCGGCGTCGTCGAAGGCCACGTCAACCGCATCAAGATGCTCAAGAGGCAGATGTTCGGCCGCGCTGGCTTTCAACTTCTCCGAAAACGCGTCCTCCTCTCGTGACAGAGCGCTACCGCGTCATGGAAAGTGAGATAGAAACTCCGGCCCCCGCTCATGAACGGCCTAGCACACCAAGATCAACGCCGATCATTTTTGGCAATCTTCCCGAAGGGAAGCATGGCGGCGTATCATTACTCATCGCGCGGTTCATCGGGAGTTGAGCCAGACCATCACTTGCTGAATAGTCGCGGCTCTTGGAACTGGGAAATGTGTTGGCGCACTATGAGAAGATGTCGGCTGCTGGCGATAACACATATGGTGTGCAGTAGAGAGGGGCTGGGGAGGTAGAGCGGCCAGGCGGCTTAACCTCCGCGCAGTTGCGATGGCAAGTGAGAAAGGGGAGCACGCGTACATGCTGCATCAGACGGCCTGTACTACCCGTACATGCACCGCACATGCTGACAGCGGTATGAGTCCCGGCAGGCGATGCTGGTTGGCGCGAAACGGGGACGGCCTTCTTGGTGGTGCGGGCGAGATCCATCGCGCTTCGTCACGGCCTCCGGCGTGGCGGCGTCGAGGGCCGGGCCCATCTCCCACGCGCGGCCGGGGGCCGCGGTCGGCGGGGGTGCGGACTTCGAGCTCGGCGCGGAGCCGGGGGAAACACCTCCAGGCGCCACAGGGCGGCGATCTGGCCCTAGCGGTGACCTCGACGAGCCTCATCGTTCCCCGTACGGGCACAGCTTCTTGTCGAACAGTTCGTACGACCGGTCTCCTCAGCCACGTCCAGGGCCTCGACACGTCCCTTCATGGCCGTGGACGGCGCGGGCATCCGCGCCGTCCACGTGACGTGCTGTCACCGGGCCGCGGCCGTGAGCGTCAACGTGGCTTTATGGTGATGTGCGGGTCCCACTTGAAGTACCCCACCAAATTTCCTTCGTCGTCGTGGATCTGGAAGGAAAAATGGTACGTAATGCCGCTGGCATCCGATTTCTTGACCAGCGCCGTCCAGAAGTGATCGTTGTACGACTGCCTGTCGTAATCCGGCTTGCCGCCGACCCCCTCCTTCGGTATCGGAAAGCTGCCCTCGACTATGGAGACACGCGGATCTTCGAGGAGCTTGTGGTCGGGGTCGGAGCTCACGTACGCATAGAGTAATGCGCTGTAGTCGGCGTTGAGCGACAGCGTCGTCTCGCGCCACCTGATGGTGTCGCCGGGGTTGGCCTCGAAGTCCAGATTGGCCCCCGACGAGCTGTTGACCACGTGGTCGTGGCGCGTCGTCATGTAGATGTACTGGGAGCCGACCGAAGTCGGCTGGTCGGGGTTCTTCGACGGATTGGAAATATCCCTCTTGATCGATGACGCATCGAACGCGATCAGCACGTTGATGGTCTTTGCCATTTTTCCCACTCCCCTTCTTCCGTGCCCGATACATCTGTCTGGACATTGCTGCCCTCCGTGTTCCTGCACCAAACAGGATATGAGGACAGGGATGATTCCGTATGAGGTCTTTTCCGCCAACCTGACCGGCGAGCCCTTCGGCCACGCATTCGGCCGTCGTGCGGCGGGCTGACCAGGAAATCCATTCTCGCGGCCGACAACCGCACGGGCGGGCGGCCACCTCCGACTGCGAGGTAGCCGCGCCACGCGTTCCCCGGCCGACGGGGCGGCCATCGGCTGAAAAACGGCCGGACAGGCATGGGTCATGGCTGCTCCGCCAAGGACTGGTCAGCGGCGTGCACCGAGGTGCGAGGGCCGGGCACGGTGGCCGCGGGGAGGTTCAGGCGGGCACCCATGTCGAGGGTGACCTCCCCCTACGAGCTGACGTTGAACCAGAACAGCGGGTCAGCCCGCGCCGGTCGACGGACGTGAGCAGGTCAGCCCATTCGGGTTCGCCGAGGACGTCCTGGAGCATCAGGGTGTCACGTAGACCAGCGCGGACTGGAAGATGCGCCGCGAGGTGATGTTCGACCTGGCCGCCAAGCCGGAGTTCACCGAAACGTCCAAGGACCGGCGGGGGCTGGACGTGCTCGCGCACGCCCAGCGGCACCGACGCCCGCCGGCATCCGCCGGGCTCTGGCCTCCGTCCATCTACTCCCGCCAGCCGGGCCCATCGCATAACGAGGGCCGGGCCCTTCTGAACCGCGCCTGTCAGGGGCACGGAGACAAGAGGGCCCGGGACCACCAAAACTATCGGTTCACGCCCCCGACTCCCGCGAACACTCCCGCCTCTTCCGCACCAGCCACAGCCTGAGCGACGCCGGCCTGTATACAGCCGCCGTCACCTACGACGAGCACCTCACCACAACCGCAGAAACGCATCCTCGGACCCCACCACCCCCACACCCTCACCA
>NZ_SMKC01000071.1 GCF_004348315.1 Streptomyces sp. 8K308
CGGCCAGGTCGATCATGGGGAGGCGGTTCAGGAGTTCCTCCGGCAGGGAGAAGGCGTCGACGAACTCCTCCAGGTGCGGCGTGAGCCGGGCGCGGAGGTCGTCGGTGAGGGCCGGCAGTCGGCGTACCTCGTCGACCGGCAGCAGGCCGTCGGCCAGGAGTTCGCCGGCGAGCGGGCGCAGTCGGTCGAGGAGGAAGAGCCGGCAGAGGTCGGTCAGCAGGCCGGCGGCCCCGGCGCCGGCTCCGACTCCGACTCCGACTCCGACGATGTCGATGGCGTCGAGGAAGGCGTCCGTGGCCTGGACCACGGCGTGGACGGACAGCGCCTCCTGGGCCGGGCCGACGGCGTGGTTCCAGCGGGCCAGTGGGTCTCCGGCCGGCCCGGCGCGCAGCACGGCGGTGGCCCGCGCCCGCTGGGTCGCCTCATGAGCGGCGAGGACCGCGCGCAGCGCGCGTGGGTCGTCCAGGGCGCGGGCGGGGATCGGCCCCTGATGAGGGATGGTCGCGGCGAAGAGCAGTTCGGCGGCGGCCTTCACCCAGATGACGAGATTGTCGCCCTCGGCGGTGATGGGGCCCTCGATGTTGACGAGGAAGTCGGCGATGCCGTTGGCCGGGAAGAGGCCCTGCGCGCCGCAGCGTTCCCGGCTCTCGACGCATATCCGCCGCGCCTCCCACGTGATCCACGCCTTGGCGACCGCGACCAGGCGTTCGGCGTCCTCGCGCAGCGCTGGCTCGTGCTGGGCCCGCGCCCAGGCCCGGGTGGCGGCCCGGTGGAGATGGGTCATGGCGTAGGCGGTGGCGGTCGCCCCCAGCAGCCGGTCGGTGTGGCTGCGGTAGGCGGTGAGCGGCACCCGGCGGCCAGCGGTCATGCCGTTGACGTGGCGACGGCCGGCGTAGCGGACGGCGATCGCCAGGGCGGCCCGGGCGCCGCCGAGACCGCAGGCGCTCATGCACAGTTTGCCGGTGGTGACCCGGCCGATGGCGCGCAGGAACCGCTTGCGCCGGTTGCCAACGCCGCTGGTCATCCGGCCTTCGGCGGTCAGCCGCCCGTGTTCGCCCTGGAGCAGTGCGGAGTGCGGCAGAAGCACCTGGTCGAACGAGGTGAGGCAGTGGTCGACGGGGCTGCCGAGACGTTCGGGGAGCCGCCGCACGCTGATCCCGGGCCTTAACCCCGTGGCGTCGCTCAGTTCGACCAGGAACAGGAAGACGCCCTGGTCCTCGCCGCTCACCAGCAACCGCGCCGCGACGACCGCCGTCTTCGGCCCGCCCGAATCGCTGGTGTTGGGCATGAACTTGCGCGCGCCCGGATGCGGGGTGTGCAGGACGAAGCCGCCCGTGGCGGCGTCGAAGGTGGCGGTGGTCTCCAGCGCCGCCGCGTCGTTGCCGTGGTCGAGTTCGGTGCACAGGAAGGTGCCCACCCGGTCCATCGCGAGCAGCGGCGCCAGATCGCGTTCGGAATGGGGGTCGTGGTCGACGAGGCTGCCGAGGAACAGGTTGTAGTGGATGCCGGCGACGGTGGTGAGTCCGCCGTCCGCCACGGCCAGCCACTCGTGCAGGGCCGCCAGCCGGTGCACATCGCCCGCGAGTCGCCCCGGGGCGTCGAGGGAGGCGTTGACCATCCGCAGCCGCTGGTAGGCCAGTTCGACGCGCTCGGCATGGCTCAGCCCGCCCCGGTGGGCGAGCGCCTCGTCCGCCACCAGGCGCCGCCAGTGCTCGTGTCCGACCTGTGGGTCCTCGTCGAAGAGCGAGCGTGACAGCTCACCGGACAACTGCTTGGCCCTTTGCCGGGCGTTCTGGTTGATCACCGCGCCACCTTAACTTCCCACCGTGACGCAGATGTTGCGGAGAGGCAGCGGACGGTGGCGGGCCGGGCCGCCGTGGAAGCGCGGGTAGCCCCAGTCGGCCGTACGCCACAGGGGGTGACGGGACGGGAGTCCCGATCCGCCAAGCAGAGCGCGGCGTCGTGCCGTTCGAGCACGGCGCGCGGGAAGCAGCGGAGGCGGGCGGCGAACGTCTCGCGCGACGGCAGCCGGTAGAAGGCGTTGTTGTTCTTGACGGTCGCGAACCGCCGCCCGTACTCGGTCAGCCGGTCGGTCGCGCGAGGCCCTCCGGGTAGAGCACGCCTCGCCAGTCCCGGTACTGCCAGCCGGAGGTGCCGATCAGGAGCGGCATCGGTCCGCGCGCCTCCCGGGTCGCCAGGCCCGCAGGGCGAGCGCGCCGGTGGTGGCGAGCAGCGCGGCGCCGGCCAACGGGTAGGCCGCGGCGACGAGTTGCTGGACGGCCGGCAGGTTCAGCTCGGGCCGTGTCTCGTCGTGCGGCAGCAGCCAGCTGGCGTAGGAGCAGCTGAGCAGCGCCGCGCCCCAGGCGCCGGTCCACCAGGCGCGGCCGCGGCGGCGGTCGGCCTCGGTGAACAGCAGCACCAGCACCGGGATCACCCACACCCAGTGGTGGGACCAGGAGACGGGGCTGACCAGCAGCGCGGTGACGGCACAGCTGGTCGCGGCCCAGGCGGGGGCGTGCGGCAGCCGTTCGTCCGCGAGCAGGGCGGCGACGGCGACGGCGACGCCGACGCAGCAGACGAGGACCGCGACGGGCAGCCACCAGTCGGGCAGGTCGCCGGTGCCCAGGGCCCTGGCCAGCACGCCGCGCAGCGACTGGTTGGCGGAGGCCTCGGCGGGTCCGACGCGGTCGCCGGCCAGCACGATGTCGGTCCAGTAGCGCCACGAGTCGCGCGGCAGCACCAGCGCGGCCAGCGCGACGGTGCCGGCGAACGCGGCCCAGGCGCGGGTGGCGCGCCGCAGGTGGGGGTTGTCGGCGCGTTCGCCGCGCCGCAGCCGGCCGGCGGCGAGCAGGGCTCCGGCGACGGTCAGCAGCACGGCGAACAGCCCGGGGGTCAGCTTGATGCCGACGGCCACCCCGGTGGCGATCCCGGCCCAACGGTGGTCGGGGCGGCGGGTGAGGTCCCACAGCAGCAGCACGACGAGCAGCAGGTTGATCTGGCCGTAGCGGATGGTGGCCCAGATCGGCTCGCACCAGACGGCGAGGGCGGCCACGATCAGCGGGGTGCCGCGCTCCCAGGCGATGGGTCGGCACTCGACGGCGTGGCGGCCGACCAGCCGCAGTGAGAGGCGGGCGAGGGCGATCACCAGGCCGAGGTTGAGCAGGCAGACGGCGATCCGTATGGCGTCGACGCTCAGCAGCGTCAGCGGCACGAACAGCAGGGCGGCGAACGGCGGGTAGGTGGCGGGGAGTTCGTGCGCCGTGACGGCCAGGTCGTAGATCTCGGCCCCGGTGCGGGCCGCCCAGCCCTCGGCGCGGTAGACGTCGAGGTCGCCCAGCGGGATGTCCAGGGCGACCTGGGCGAGCAGGCACAGCGTGAAGGAGAGCGCGCAGGCCGCGACCGCGAGCGGCGGTGCGGCAGCCCGCACGCCGACCGCTCGCGGCTCCGGGAGTTTGCTTACGGCCGGAAACACGCGCGCCACCCTAGGGCGGCCGGGCGCGGCGCGCGGGCGGGTGGCGTCGAGTCTCCGCACGCCAACCGCCGGCATCACCCGTTCGCCACATATCACCACCCCCTCCCGCACACCACGCACGAAGATACATATGTTCCGATTTGCCGCTTTCAGGGTGTCGAGGGGTGTGAGGGGTGTGAGGGACATGGCTGCTCCGCACGCGGGCGAGCCGGACGGGGCGCCGGACGGCCCGGCCGTCGCCGTCACCGTCGTGATGCCGACCTACAACGAGGCCGAGAGCCTGCCCGCCGTCGCCCGCGAGCTGCTCGCCCTGCCGCTGCCCGGGCTGCGGCTGCTGGTCGTCGACGACGCCAGCCCGGACGGCACCGGCGCCGTGGCCGACGAGTTGGCCGCGCGCCACCCAGAACGCGTCGCGGTGCTGCACCGCACCGGCAAGGACGGCCTCGGCCGGGCCTACGCGGCCGGCATGGCGGCGGCCGTGGCGCGCGGCGCCGACTACGTGCTGCAGATGGACGCCGACGGCAGCCACCCCGCGCGCCACGTGCCGCAGTTGGTCGGCAGCGCCCTGGCCACCGGAGCTGACCTGGTGGTCGGCAGCCGCTACGTGCCGGGCGGGCGACTCGCCGCCGAGTGGCCGACCCACCGCAGGCTGCTCTCCCGCTGGGCCAACCGCTACGTCGACGCCGTGCTGCGCACCGGGCTGCGCGACATCACGGCCGGCTTCGCGCTGTGGCGGGCCCCCGTCGTCGCGGCGCTCGACCTGGAGCGGACGCGCAGCGCCGGCTACAGCTTCCAGATCGAGCTCAAGCACGCGGCGGTGCGGTCGGGCCGCTCGGTGGTCGAGATCCCCATCCACTTCGAGGAGCGCAGGCAGGGAATCTCGAAGATGTCGGCCGCCGTCCAGCTGGAGGCCGCGATGCTGCCCTGGCAGCTGCTGCTCGCCGGGCTGCCGCGCGGCGGCCTCACCCTCGGCAGGCTCGCCCTCGGTCGTCCGCGGCGGCGCCCGAGGGCGACGCGCGGGGCCAGGTGAGCCGTGGCCGTCGAACGGGCCGTGCCCGCCGCCTCCCGCCCGGCGGCCGGGTCAGGGGTCGCGTGGCGGTTCGGCGCGGCCCTGTGGGAGGCCGCACCCGCGCTGCTGACCTACGCCGCCGTCCGGGCGACCGGCCTGGTGGTGATGGGCATATGGATGGCGGCCGTGGACGAGAGTCCGCACCGCTTCCTCGCCGAGCGCTGGGACTCGCGGTGGTACGCGCGGATCGCCGAACAGGGCTACGGCTACTCGTCGTACAGCAGCGGCCGGGACCACCCCGACGTGGCGTTCTTCCCGCTGCTGCCCGCCCTGGAGCGGGCGGTGACGGCCGTCGTCCCGGTCTCGGCCAACAACGCGGGCCTGCTGGTGGCCTGGACGGCGGGTCTCGGGGCGGCGTGGGGCATCCACGCGATCGCCGCCCTGTCGCACGCGCGCGCGGTGGGGGTGGTGCTGGTCGCCCTGTGGGCCGCGCTGCCGACCGCGTACGTCCAGTCGATGGCCTACACCGAGACCCTGTTCACGGCGCTCGCCGCCTGGACGCTGTACGCCGTGCTGACCGACCGGTGGCGGCTCGCGGGGGTGCTCGCGCTGGCGGCCGGTCTGACCCGGCCGGCCGGGGTGGCGGTGGTGGCGGCCGTGTGGGCGGGCGGCGCCGTGGCGCTGCGGCGCCGGCGGGGCGGCATGCCGCGCGGGCGGGTGTTGGTCGCGATGGCGCTGGCGCCACTCGGCTGGCTCGGCTATGTCGGGTGGGTCTCGGCGCGGCAGGGCAGCCCGACCGGCTACTTCGACGTGCAGAAGGAGTGGGGCAACGGCTTCGACGGCGGCCGGGCCTTCGTGAGCTTCATGGTGGAGATGGTGCGGGTCAACCCGGCGCACGGCCTGCTGCTTCTGACGGTCGCCGGCGCGCTCCTCGCCCTGCTCGTGGCGTGCGTGCGGCACCGCCAGCCGCTGCCGCTGCTCGCCTACACGGTCGTGATATCCGTGACCGCCCTGGTCGGCGGCGGCTACTTCACCTCGCGCCCCCGGCTGTTGATGCCCGCCTTCCCGCTGCTGCTGCCGCTGGCCGCCCTGTTGGCCCGACTGCCGCGCGCCGCGACCGCCGGTCTGCTGGCCGCCGCCGCGGTCGGCTCCGGGATGTACGGCACCTGGTTCGTCCTGGGGCAGTTGGGGCCGCCGTGACGAGGCCCTACCCCTTCACCGCGCCGTCCGTCAGGCCGGAGAGCACCGCGCGGCGGAAGACCAGCACCAACAGCGCGACCGGCACGGTCGCGGCCATCGCGGCGGCGAAGATCACGCCGAACGGCACCTGGTAGCGGTCGCCGTAGATGGCGATGCCGACCGGGATGGTGCGGAAGTCGCTCTCGCTGTTGAGGGTGAGCGCCATCAGGAACTCGGTCCAGGTCGCGGCGAACGTGAAGACGCCGGCCGTGAACAGCGCGGGCCCGGCCTGCGGCAGGATCACCGAGCGCAGCGTACGAACGACGCTCGCGCCGTCGATCGTCGCCGCCTCCTCGAGCTCGCGCGGCAGGTCGAGCATCGAGTTCCGCAACATCCAGATGGCGAACGGCAGATGGAACGCGACATAGGGGATGATCAGCCCGCCGTGGCTGTTGAGCAGGCCCAGTTCGCGCTCCACCAGGTAGAGCGGGGTCACCACGGCGATCACCGGGAAGACGGAGATCATCAGCAGCCCGACCATCACCGGGCCCCGGCCGCGCATCGGCAGCCGGGCGAGGGCGTAGCCGGCGAACAGCGCCAGCCCCAGCACCACGGCGGTCGCGCTCACGCACACCACCACGCTGTTGAACAGGTAGCGGCCCATGTCGGCGTCGTCCAGCGCGTGCCGGTAGTTGTCGAGCGTCGGGTCCTCGGGGAAGAGGGTGGGCGGCGAGGCGCCCGCCTCCACCGGGGACTTGAACGAGGTCACCGCCATCCAGTACAGCGGTGCCGCCGTCAGCACCACGAGCACCAGGCCGCCGACCGTCACCGGGTTGAGGTAGCGCCGCACGCCCGTCCTGTGCCGCCCGCGACCGCGCCCGCTCATGCCGTGCCCCCTTCGCCGGCCTCGTCCACATGCGATCGGAACGCCCGCAGGAACAGCAGGCAACAGCCCAGCACCAGCAGCCCGGTGGCGGTGGCGACGGCCGCGCCCATGCCCATGTTCAGGTCCTGGAACAGCGCCTTGTAACCGAGCATCGCCAGCGACTGGGTGGCGGTGCCCGGGCCGCCCTGGGTGAGCACGAACGGCAGGTCGAAGATGCCGAACGCCTGGAGGACGCGGAACAGCACGGCCACCACCATCACCGGGCGCAGCGCCGGCAGCACCACGCTGAAGAAGGTGCGCCACGCGCCGGCGCCGTCCACCTCGGCCGCCTCGTACCGCTCGGCCGGGATGCGGACCAGGCCGGCCAGCACGATGACGGCGACGAACGGCGTGGTCTTCCAGATGTCGGCCACGGCCATCGCGGTGATGGCGGGCGCCGGGGTGCCGAGGATCACTGGCGGCTCGTCGAGGAACAGGCCGAAACCCCAGGTCACCGCGCCGTAGCTGGCGTTGTAGAGGTAGCCCCACAGTTGCGCGGAGACGACGGTGATCATCGACCAGGGGATGAGCAGCAGCGCCAACAGCCAGCCGCGGCCCACCTCGAGCCGGTCGAGCAGCACGGCCACCGCGATGCCGAGGGCGAGTTCGACGGCGACGGTGACCAGCGTGTAGCCGACGGTGAAGACCAGCGCCTCCCGCCAGGCCGAACTGGCCAGCATCGTCGTGTAGTTGGCGAAGGTCCACTCCTCCACCCGCAGCCCGTCGTAGGTGAGCCTGACCTGCGTGAAGCTGATCGCGACCGAGTAGACGACGGGGAAGATGGTCACCGCGGCGACCACCACGAGCGCCGGCAGGGTGAACAGCCACCCCGTGCGGGCCCTGCGCCTGGTCAGACTGGGCTCGGTCAGACTGGGCACTCCGCTCACGGCGCCTCCCCGTTCGCCCCGCCGCGGCAGCGGCTGTTGTCACGGTCGCCCGCGCGGCGAACCCAGCTCGTCGTCGTGGCCCCCGGCCCGGCAGCCGCTCGTGCGTCGCTCACAGCGCGTTGCCCTCCAGGGCGTCCGCGATGCCGGCCCTGGCGCGCTCCAGCGCCTCGGTGGGCGAGACGCCGCCGCTGAGCACGGTGTTGACCGACGTGTAGAGGGCCTTGCTGACCTGGGGGTAGTGCGGGGACCTGGTGGGCCTTGGCACCAGCCGGACCTCGTCGGCCAGCGCGATCACCGGCGTCGGGGAGCGGCGGGCCTCGGCACCGGCGCGCACGGCGGTCAGTGCGGGCAGGTAGGCCGTGTTCCTGAGCATGATCAGTTGTGCCTCCTCCTCGGCGCAGAACCGGGCGAACGCGACGGCGGCGCCGGGGTTCTCGGAGTGCGGGTTGATGAAGTTGCACCAGCCGCCGAGGCAGCCGTTGCCGGACTCGGCGCCCTCGAAGCCGGGGCGCGGCACCACGCCGACCCGGCCGGCGACGGGCGAGTCGGGTGCCTCCACCACGCCCCACACGTAGGCCCAGTTGCGGAGGAAGGCGGCCTGGCCGCCGACGAACGCGTCGGTGGAGTCCTGCTCGCGGAAGGTGCCGACGGCGCGCGGCGTGACGCCGTCCGCGACCAGGTCGCGCAGCAGGGTCAGGGCCCGCTCGGCGGGGCGACCGCCGAGCGTCACCCGGGTGCCCTCCGCGTTCAGGATCTCGCCGCCGGCGTCGGCGACGAACTCGGCGACGTTGGCGGTCAGTCCCTCGTAGACGGCGCCCTGGAAGACCAGGCCGTACTCCGCGCCCCCGGCCCGCTGGATCGTCCGGGCCGCGGCCGTCAACTCCTCCCAGGTGGTGGGCGCCTCCAGGCCGTGCCGGTCCAACAGGTCACGCCGGTAGTAGAGATAGGACTGGTCGGCGAAGAAGGGGAAGGCGTAGGTGTCGTCCGCGTAGCCGAGCGCGTGCGTCAACGACTCGGGGTAGGCCCGCCAGTAGTCCGCGCCGACCACGGCGTCGAGCGGCAGCGCCAGCGCGTTGTGGGCGAACTGCGAGGGCCAGGCGACGTCCCCCATGTAGAGATCGGGCGAGGTGGCGCCGCTGGCGACGGCCGTGGAGAGCACCGACCGGGAGATGTCGGTGACGGCGGGCGCGTCGACGGTGGTCACCGTGATGTTGGGGTGCCGGCGGCGGAAGGAGTCGATCAGCAGCCGCCGCAGGTCGCCGCCGTCGTCGGTGGCCATCGGGAAGGACCACCACCGCACGGTGACCTCGCCGCGCGGCACCTCCGCCGCCCGCCCCGGGTCGGGCGCGCCGCCGGTCCCGGCGCCGCAGCCGGCCAGCGCCGCCACGCCAAGGCCGGTGCCGGCGCCCAGGAGGCTCCTGCGTCTCAACGACATGCAGCACGACTTCCCTGTGCGCCATGTGAGTTAACGCGCCATCCGGTGAGGGAGGGTGAGGGACCCGCGAACGCCCGGTGGGGGTCAGGGCGGGAGACAGGGCGACGAGGCGAGCAGCCCGGCGGCGCGATCGTCCTGCCGAGGGCGCCGACCCGGGGTGCCGCCGGGCGCCGCCGCGGCGCAGCGGCGGCCGCGAGGAGCTCCTGCGCTCGCTGGCCGCCATGTCGCCGGACGACGCCGAGCGCGTCATCGTCGAGGCGTTGGCCGAGCTCCTCGCCGCCGTGCCGCACGCCGACCGCGCCGAGCTCTCCCCTGGCCGCCGCCGGCCGAACCTGCGGCACCTGGCCCGCCTCGTCCACCAGCGGCTCGGGAGCCATCCGCCCCCCCGGCTGACGGGCGGCCGGCGCCCCTCAGCTCCCCGAGCACCGCCCGCCGCGTCGCGACCGGTGAGGGGCTCCGCTGACGTGTCGAACCCCCTAGCGCAACTCGAGGACCGTGGCCACCGACGCCGCGACCGAGCGGCCCCAGGCCCGGTGACCGGCCGGGCTCGGATGGAAGCGGTCGGCGGCGAGGCCGGCGGCCGGGCTGATCGGCAGGGCGCCGACCGGCAGGTGGCTGACCCCGGCCCCGCGCGCGGCCACCCTGCGGAGTTGGGCGTCGAGCCGGCGCGCGTAGGCGCCGAGCGGCCACCGCGCCCACAGCGGCAGGGCCGGGAAGCGGTGCACCGGCGGCAGGCCGACGAGCATCACCGGCACGTCGCGACCCAGCAGGTGCCGGATCGCCGAGACGAGGGCCGCCACGTCCCGGCGGAACGCGGCCGGCCGGCGCAGCCGCAGCGCGTCGTTGGCGCCGACCACGACGAGCACGAGGTCCGGCTCCCAGCCGCGCGTCGGGTCGGTGAGCCGGTCAAGCAGGGAGTCGCGGATCCAGCGGGCCGTGGCACCGCTCCGCGCCACCACCCGCCAGGAGACCGCGCGCCCGGTGAGCGCGGCGAGGGCGGCGGCCACCTGTCCGGGCAGCGCCTCCTCCTGGGTGGCGGCCCCCACGCCGGCGGCGGCCGAGTCGCCGATCATCACCACCCGCAACACGGGCCCCTCACCCGGCAGTTCGCCGCCGCCGTCGCCGGCCGCCTCCGGCAACCGCGGGACCCCGGTCATCAGCCGTCGCGTCACCCGCATGACCCCACCTCCATAACAGCGTTATGCTCACATAACAGCGTTATGCTGGCGGCCGTGTCAAACCCGGTCCCCACGCGCCTCCTGTCCGCCGCCGCCCGGCTGCTGTCGGAGGAGGGACCGGCGGCGCTGACGACCCGCCGGCTCGCCCGGGAGGTCGGCACCTCCACGATGGCCGTCTACACGCACTTCGGCTCGCTGCCCGACCTGGTGCGCGCCGTGATCCACGAAGGCTTCCAACGGGTGGCCGACCGGCTGCGGGCGCTGCCGACCACCGACGACCCGGTGGCCGACCTGTTCGAGAAGTGCCGGGTCACGCTGGAGTACGCACGGGCCGAGCCGCACCACTTCACGGTCATGTTCAGCGGCTCGCCGCTGGCCGGCTTCCAGATGTCCGAGGAGGACCTGCGCATCGGCTCCCACGCCCTGCGCATCGCCCGGGACGCCATCGAACGCTGCATCGTCGCCGGGCGGTTCAGGCCGGCCGAGCCCTGGCTGGTGACCCGACACCTGTGGTGCCAGATGCACGGCCTCATCCAACTCGAACGCGCCGGCTACTTCGGGCCGGCCTTCGTGCCGCCCGGCACCCCCTATCTGGACACCTGTCTGCGGGACTTCGCGGTCGGCGCCGGCGACACCCTGGAGGCCGCCACGACCTCCGTGGCACGCCCACGCCCCGCCCAGGACTGAGGTCGCCGCGCCGGAACGCGTGGCCTTCGCGGTGCCGCTCTGACAGCGTTCGACGTGCCACGCAGCCCCGCGAAAGGACCACCATGCCGAGCGCCGTCACCCTGATCCGCTCCGGTTCGCTCTCCGACGCCGCCCAGGTCCGCCACCTGCTGCCCGGCACCCCGGACTGCGCCACCCTCATCACCAGCCGGGTGCGGATGGTCGACCTCGCCGGGGCCCACCTCGTCGACCTCGACGTGATGAGCCCCGAGGAGGCCCTGACCCTCTTCACCCGCATCGTCGGCGCCGAGCGGGTCAACGCCGAGCGCAAGGCCGCCATGGACGTCGTCGCCGCCTGCGGCTTCCTGCCCCTGGCCATCCGCATCGCCGCCTCCCGGCTCGCCTCCCGCCGCACCTGGACCGTCTCGGTGCTGGCCAGCAAGCTCAGCGACGAACGCCGCCGCCTCGACGTCCTCAAGGCCGGCGACCAGGCCGTCAAGGCCACCTTCGAGCTCGGCTACGGCCAGCTGGACGCCGAGCAGGCCCGCGCCTTCCGACTGCTCGGCCTCGCCGACGGCCCCGACATCTCGCTCAACGCCGCCGCCGCGCTCCTCGACCGCGACCCCGACACCACCGAGAGCATCCTCGAGAACCTCGTCGACACCTCGCTGCTGGAGTCCGCCGCCCCCGGCCGCTACCGCTTCCACGACCTCGTCCGCCTCTTCGCCCGCGCCCGCGCCGAGCGCGACGAACAGCCCCCGGCCGAGCGGGACGCGGCCCTGCTGCGGGGCCGACTGCCTGCTCGCCTGCGCTCGACACTCCACCGGAACAGAGCAGCTGCCCAAGGCAGCTGATCTGTTGCTCGTAGCAGGCGATCGCCGCCTGGTGGTCGCTGCGCCACGGCCACGGCTGCGCCTATCTGACGCGCCGCCTCGACGACCACGCGAGGGCGGCCGCGGTCGCGGCCGCCCTGGGCGACGACCTGGCGGTGGTCGGCGAGGACTGAGCCGCCACCAGGCGCTGTCAGGCGCCCGTCACCGGTGCCTGGAGCTCCGTCACCCAGTCATCCCGGTTCTCCGGGCACTCCAGGCTGACCTCCCTCGGATAGCCCGTCGACCGGTGGCCGTTCGCGTCGATCCAGCGGACCAGGGCCTGGGCGGTGGGCAGCACCGTGTCCATGGAGCCGCGGTGCACGACGGTCGCCGCCTGGTCGATGGCCGGCAGGTCGAGCACCCGCAGGTCGCCGTCCCTGAGCGGCGCGGAGACCTGGACGGCGGCGTGGACCAGGATCCGGCCGCCGCCCTCCGGGGCGTCCTCGTAGGAGGCGATGCCGGGCCCTGTGGGCTCCACCCCGGCCTCGCCAAGGCGGCCGAACAGCTCCTCGTAGAGGGGGCCGATGACCGGTCCGATGTCCTCCGGCTCGAAGCTGGCGGCGGTCGCGGTCAGCTGGGCCACCCGGACGGCCGGCACGGCCTTGAGGACGACGTCGTTCGTGGGCATGCGCCCCTCGCTCTCGATCGACCGGAGCCTCGACTCGACCCGCGTCAGGCGGGCCGCCGCCTCGGCCATGGTGGCCGCGAGCTCGGCCCGCCGCAGCCGGAGCATGCCGCGCAGCTCCTCGACGCCCACCCGCTCGTCGATGATGTCCCGCACCTGCTGGAGGGTGAAGCCGAGGTCCTTGAGCGCGATGACCCGGTTGAGGCGGGCGAGTTGGGCGGCCGTGTAGTAGCGGTAGCCGGTGGCGGGGTCGACGTGGGCCGGCCGCAGCAGTCCGGTGGCGTCGTAGTGGCGCAGCATCCTGACCGACACACGGCCGTGCCGGGCGAAGTCTCCGATGGTGAACATGACGCCTCCCAGGTCACCACCTCACCCGGTGTGAGGGTCAAGCCCAGGACTCCGCGCCGGCGTGACGGCGTGACGGCGTGACGGAGGTGTGCGGCCACGCCGGCACGGCGTCACGCGGCGCGTAGTTCGTCGCGGAGCCGACGGGCCACCTGGCCCATCAGGGCCTCGGCCGCGGGTTGGATGCTCGCGGCCACCCGGGACTCGGTCAGCGCGGCCACCGCGTACGCCTGGCCGTCGGCGTGCTTGACCACCCCGACCTCGTGGCGGAGGTTGAGCAGGGTGCCCGTCTTGGACGCCCAGGTCGAGGTGTCCGAGACGAAGTCCGGGGCGAGGCGGTGGCGCAGCAGGTTGTCGGCCATGAGCCGCCGCACGCCCGCCGCGACGTCCTGGTGGACCGGGGACGGGGTGGTCCACAGGGCCTGGAGGAGGTCGACGAAGGCGCGCGCCGTGCCGACGTTGGTGCGCGAGACGTCGAACTGCGGCAGCCGGTGGCCGCGACCGGCCGTGCCCGCGTCGATCGCGAGGGCCTGGGCGAGGTGCGCGTCCGGCCCTTGGAGGTGCTCCCACGGGGTGTCCGTGAACTCCCGCATCATGTGCCGGACCACGATGCCGCGCAGCCCGAGGTCGTCCAGGATGGCGCCGACCTCGGCGGGCGGGGTGAGCTCGAACAGCGCGTCGGCTGCGACGTTGTCGCTGATGGCCATGGCGAGATGGAGCAGGTCGTCCACCGCCACGCGGGCCGGGTGGCGGAAGCGACTCAGTCCGGTGGGCCCGGGAACGGTGCTCCGCCCCGGCCGCACCTCGATCGGGGTGGCGCCGTCGAGCTCCCCGCGGCGGATGCGTTCCAGCGTGGCCAGGGCGAGCGGGACCTTCGCCAGCGACGCGACGGGGAACTCGATGTCGGGGTCGATGCCGAGTTCGTCGCCCGTCTCCAGGTCGCGGACGAGGAACGAGCCGCGCAACCCGCCGTCGCGCAGCGCCTGTCGGAGCTCCCTCAGCACCCCGCTGGTGCCGGCGCTCACGACGCCACCTCGGCGGCCTGGTCCTGGCGCTCGGTGGCGGCGCCGAGGCAGCGGGCGATCCCGCGCCCGCACGCCTCCCGGACGCGGGCGGCGTCCGCGTCCGCCTCGTCCGCCACCACCAGCGCGTAGCCGCGGCCGAAGCCGGCGGCGAGCTCGCCGATCGGCCGCCAGTGGAGCCGGAGCTCCCCGGCCTCGGCGGGCGAGCAGAGCAGCGCGTCGCCGTGGCTGAGCACCTCGGCGGTGGCGGCGGCGAGCGAGTGCGCGACGGCCAGCTGTGCCGGGCGCAGCCCGACGGCGTCGCGCAGCCTGGTGAGGCCGTCCCTGATGTGCGGCACGTCGTCCTCGGCCTGGAGCCAGACGCGGCGGGGGCGTTGGCCGCGGTCGGTCCGCCCCGGCCGGAGGGTGTCCAGGTAGATGGGCCGGCCGCCGGGGTCGGCGGCGACGGCGAGGCCGAGCGGCACGGTCCAGGTCGCCTCGGTGGGCGGCAGCGCCAGCAGGGCGGCGCGCACCTGCCGGGTGCGCAGCAGCTCGGCCCGTTCCGCGGGTGGGGCGGTGCGGGGGTCGAGGCGGAGGCCGTGGCCGTGCGCTTCGGCGATGAAGTGCGCCAGGGCGCCGGTGCCGCAGGTGGCGGGCACGGCGAGCCGCAGCGGCGCGTGCCGGGCGGCCTCCGCCTCCTGTTCGAGGCGGTCGGCGACCCGCACCAACTGGGCGGCGAGCGGCAGGACGTCCCGGCCGAACGGGGTGAGCGCGGCCGGGCGCGAGGACCGCTCGAGCAGCCGGTCGCCGAGGTGCCGCTCCAGCGCCGCGATCCGGCGGCTCGCGACGGACTGCGCCATCCGGGCCGCCGCCGCGCCGACCGTGAAACTGCCGCGCTCGCTCACGTTGACGAACGCGCGGCACGCTCCCACCAGATCCATGGATCCGCATTATGCCAAAGCGGCATGGAACCGCGCGTTCAGGGCTTGGACGCCGCGGGCCACGAGGACGAAGGGTGGGCCGACGAGACCGAGAAGACCAAGGAATGCGGAGGATCGGCATGACACGGGACGGGCGATGGCGCGGCGGCGCCCGGGTGGGCGGTGTGCTGGCGCTCGTCGTTGCGGTGCTGGCGGTGGTCGGGGTGCTGGTGCTGCGCGGGGACGAAGGGGACGGCGGCGAGGAGGCGGCGGCCGAGGGGGCGCGGCGGTTCCTCAACGCCTGGGCGGCCGACGACCTGGCGACGGCGGCCGGGCTCACCGACGACCCGGAGGCGGCACGGTCGCTGCTGGAGTCCGTGCGGGACAACACCCGCCCGGAGCGTCTCGAGTTCGCGCTGGCCGGCGATCCCGAGCCGGTGGAGGAGGACGGGGAGCGTGGCGGGTCCACGCTGGCCGTGCCGTTCACCGCGACGTTCACGCTGGGCGGGCTCGGCGAGTGGTCGTACGAGTCGACGGCGCTGATGCGGCCCGGTGACGGCGAGGGTTGGCTGGTGGCCTGGGAGTCCGCCCTGGTGCACCCGGAGCTGGCCGGCGGCCAGACCCTGGTGTTGACGACGGACGAGGCCGAGCGCGCGCCGATACTCGCGGCGGACGGCAGCCCGCTGGCCGGTCCCTCGACCGTGTGGGACGTCGGCGTCCGGCCGGCGGACCTCGCCGAGCCGGCGGCGGCCTGGGCGGCGCTCGAGGCGCTGGACGTCGGGATCGACACGGAAGCGCTGGCCGACCGGGTGGCGGCGGCCGAGCCCGACCAGGTGGTCGCGGTGGTGACGCTGCGGGACGCGGTCTTCCAGGAGCACGCTCCACGGCTGCGGGCCGTGCCGGGTCTCGAGTTCGTGGAGGGCACCCGGCAGTTGGCGCTCTCGGCGCGGGCCGTGGTCGGCGCCCTCGACCCGGAGAGCGGCGCGGGGGTCTCGGGGCTCCAGGAGCGGTACGACGAGGAGTTGTCAGGCGGCGGCTCGGCGGCCATGATGATCGCGGACCGGGCCTCGGGGGCGGCCGTGGAGACGCTCCGCGAGTGGGAGGGCGGCGAGGAGGGCAGCCCGGTGCGGACCACGATCGACCCGGCGACGCAGGCCGCCGCCGAGGCGGCGCTCGACGACGCGGGCCGGGAGGGCGCGATCGTCGCGGTCCAGCCGTCGACCGGGCACGTGCTGGCCGCCGCCGACTGGCCGGCGGACGGCTTCGACCGGTCGCTGCGCGGGCAGTTGGCGCCCGGCTCCACGTTCAAGGTGGTGACGACGGCGGCGCTGCTCGAGGGCGGCGCGACGCCGGACGAGGTCCTCGGCTGCCCGCGCACCGTCACCGTGGACGGGCAGTCCTTCGAGAACCAGGACGAGTTCGAGCTCGGCCCGGACACCACGCTGCGGGAGGCGTTCACCGCGTCCTGCAACACGGCCCTCATCGACCACCGCGACCGGTTCGTGCCCGACACGCTGACCCGCACCGCCGAGGCGTTCGGCATTGGCGCCGAGTGGAGCGTCGGCGCGGCCACCTTCGACGGCGCCGTGCCGGTCGCCGAGAGCGACAACGAGCTGGCCGCCTCGCTGATCGGCCAGGCCCGGGTGCAGGCCAGCCCGCTGGTGATGGCCTCGGTCGCCGCGACCGTCGCGGAGGGCGCCTTCCGCCAGCCGGTGCTGGTGCCGGCGGCCGTCGACGCGCCGCACCGGGCGTCCGCCGAGCTCAGCCAGGGGACGTTCCAGGCGCTGCGGTCGATGATGCGCGAGACCGTCACCGCGGGCTCCGCCTCCGCACTGGCCGGCGTGTCGGGCGAGCCGCACGGCAAGACGGGCACCGCCGAGTTCACGGACGAGGACGGCGAGCTCTCCACCAACGCCTGGATCATCGGCTTCCTGGGCGAACGCGACCTGGCCTTCGCCGTGGTCCTGGAGGACGGCGGCTCGGGCGGCAGCGACGCGGGCCCGGTCGCCGCCGACTTCCTGGCGGGGCTCACGGGCTGACTATGCCGATCCGGCATGGAACGGCGCACTGGCGTCCCGGCCCCCGCGCCACCACGTGGCCCGAGGGGGCCGGTCTCGGCCGCTGGCGACCGAGACCGGCTCCGTCCGGCGCGCCCGTCAGAGCGAGCGGCTCAGGCCGTCCTGGCTCTCCTCAGCCGGTTCGGCGGCGGAGGAGACGGTGGTGCTGAGCCCCTCGCCCTCGATGTCCACGTTGGGCAGCACCCGGTCGAGCCGCTTCGGCAGCCACCACGCCCGCTCTCCGAGCAGCGCCAGGACGGCCGGCACGATCGTCATGCGCACCACGAAGGCGTCGAAGAGGACCGCCACCGCGAGCCCGAGACCCACCATCATGATCATCGTGTCGGGGGAGCCGACGAAGCCGGAGAAGACGCTGATCATGATGACGGCCGCGGCGGCGACGACCCCGGCCCCGTGCGCGAAGCCCGACTCGACCGCGTCCCGCGGCGAGGCCCCGTGGACGTACGCCTCCCGCATCCGGCTGACCAGGAAGACCTCGTAGTCCATCGCCAGGCCGAACACGATGCCGATCAGCAGGATCGGCATCAGGCTCATGATCGGCCCGGGCTGCTCGACGCCGAGCAGCCCCGCCGCCCAGCCCCACTGGAAGACCGCGACGACGACGCCGAGCGACGCGAGCACCGAGAGCAGGAAGCCGAGCGCCGCCTTCAGCGGCACCAGGATCGACCGGAACACCAGGATCAGCAGCAGGAAGGCGAGCCCGATGACCAGCGCCATGTAGGGCACGAGGGCGCCCTGCATCCGCTGCGACACGTCGATGTTCAGCGCCGTGAGACCGGTGACCAGCACGTCCGCGTCCGCCGCCGCGGCCTCACCGGCCACGCCCGACCTGATCTGGTCGACGAGGTCCTCGGTCCCGGCCTCGGTGGGGCCGGTGTCGGGGATCACCGTGACGGTCGCGGTGTCCCCGTCCGGGTTGAGCGCGGCCGAGGACGCGGCGGCCACCCCGTCGAGCCCGGCGAGCGAGTCGGCGACCGACTCGACGACCCGCTCGGGCTCCGCGGCGCGGGCGGCGTCCACCACCACGAGCAGCGGCCCGTTGAAACCAGGGCCGAACGAGTCGGCCAGCATGTCGTACGCCTGGCGCTGGGTGCTCGACGTGGACTGCGACCCGTCGTCCGGCAGCCCGAGGCGCAGGCTGGTCGCGGGGAGGGCCACGACCCCGAGCCCCGCGACCGCGGCCAGGAGCACGGCGAGCGGACGGCGCGTCACGAACCGCGCCCACCGCACGGCCAGCCTCGGCCCGGCGGCGGCCGAGTCCCCCGCCCGCCGCTCGCGCCGGCCGAGGACCCGGTCGCCGGCGAAGCCGAGCAGGGCGGGCAGCAGCGTGAGACCGACCCCCACGGCGATGACCACCGCCCCGGCCGCCGCCAGACCCATCTTGGTGAGCACCGGCATGTTCACCACGAACAGGCCGCCCAGCGCGATGACCACGGTCAGGCCGGCGAAGACGACCGCCGAGCCGGCCGTGCCGGCGGCCACCCCGACCGCGTCGTACGCCGCGCGCCCCACGGCGCGCTCGTGCTTGTAGCGGGAGACGATGAACAGCGCGTAGTCGATGCCCACCGCGAGGCCGATCATGACGGCGAGGATCGGCGTCATGCTGTCCAGGCCGAGCGGCCCCGAGAGGGCCGCCACCCCGGCGAAGGCGATGCCGACGCCCACCAGCGCGGTCAGCAGCGGCAGCCCGGCGGCCACCAGCGAGCCGAGCGCCACAAGCAGCACCACGGCGGCGACGGACACGCCCACGATCTCGGTGGGGCCGAGGACCTCGGGCTCGACGCTGAGCGCGTCCCCGGTGCCCTCCACGGTGAAGCCGGCGTCGCGGCCCAGGTCCATCGCCTCGGTGAGCCCCTCGCGGTCGGCGTCGGTCAGCTCGTTCGACGGCTCGGCGTAGCTCACCCGGGCGTAGGCGGTGCGGCCGTCGCCGCTGACCGACCCGTCCGTGGTGAAGGGGTCGGTCACCTCCGCGACCCGGGGCGAGCTCTCGCCCAGGGCGGCGACGACGTCCCCGACGGCGGCCCGGTGCCCGTCGGAGGTGATCTCGTCGCCCTCGGGCGCGCGGAAGACGACGCTGGCGGTCGCCCCGTCCGCGGCCGGCCCGGGGAAGCGCTCGTCGAGCAGGTCGAAGGCCCGCTGCGCCTCGGTCCCCGGCACGGTGAACGCCGACGTGGCCGCGCTCGAGCCGCCGAGCATGCCGGCGCCGGCGATCGCGAGGATGACGAGCCACAGGAACGACACCAGCCAGCGGCGCCGGAAGGACCAGCGGCCGAGCCGGTAGAGAAGGGTAGCCACCGCGTAAGTCTCCTATCGGGTGATAAATCGACCTGGCGAACGAAGGACGAACCCGGCACGTGGAGTGCCGTCGTGGGCCCGGTGGGGATCTGCCCGCCGCGGGAACTACCGCAGGGCGAGAACGGGAAGGATGACCCGGTCGAGGTAACGGGTGAGCGCGTCGAGGTCCCAGTCCTCGGCGTCGACGAGGGGGCCGGCCAGCAGACAGCCGATCAGCATGTGCGTCAGATAGGGCACGGCGGGCCCCTCGGCGGAGATCTCACCGCGCTCCACGGCGGCCGCCACCGCCTGCCGCACCGGCTCGAAGTCCCGGCCGATCACGACCTCGCGCAGCACGTCGAGGGCCTCGGCGTCGGTGAGCGCCGTCCGGTAGAGGCCGACCAGCACCTCCAGGTCGGAGTTCTGCTCGGCGAAGTGCGTCAGCCAGTGCCGCAGGTCGCCGGCGAGCGAACCGGTGTCGGCGTGCTCCGCGGTCATGGGGCCCGAGGCCCGCAGCGCGCTGGCGACCAGCGTCCGCTTGTCGCCCCACTGTCGGTAGAGGGTGGCCTTGCTGCTCCGGGTGCGGGCCGCCACCTCCTCCAGGGTGAGCTGCTCGTACCCCTTCTCCCGGATGATCTGCAACGTGGCGCCCAACAGGGCCCGTTCGCGCTCCGGGGTGAGGCGGCTGTAGCGCCTTCTGGTTACCGACCTGACCGTCATCACCGGCGCCTCCGGGGCACGCGTCGCTCAGCCGTGTGATATCGATACGACAGCGGTTCGATCCGCGACCGTTTCGATATGCGAGCGTAGGCCTTCCCCTCGCCGGAACGCAAACGAACCGCTCCGACACACACCGTGTCGACAGGGACGGGCCCCGCCCGGACGCGGCAGGCGTCCGGGCGGGGCCCGTGGGTGAGATGGAGCGGAGGGCGGCTCAGAAGGTCACGTCACTGCAGAAGAAGTAGATCTGGTCCGCGTGCGAGGCCTTCCAGACGGTGTAGACGACGTGGTGGCCGGAGCGGCCGGGCGCGCTGACGTTGACCGTGTAGTTGCCGGCGGGCGCGTACCTGCCGGTGTTGGCCAGCAGCTCCAGGTCACCCCAGTCCAGGGCGTCCGTCTGCGCGTTGTACCCCTGCCTGGTCACGTAGACCCGCAGGTAGTCGGCACCGTGGTAGGCCTGGTCGAGGACATTGACCGTGAAGTTGTTGCTGATGGACGAGGTCCTCCACGCGCCCGGGTTGTCGAGCGAGTTGTACCGGCCGTCCCCCGTGTGGCCAGCGCTGCACAGCTGGTTGTCGGGGATGAAGGCCTGGTAGTTGCCGTTCGTGCCCTCACGGTACAGGCCGTTCCAGTTCCACATGGCGTTGGTGTCGTACTGCCACGCCTGCCAGCACATGGGGTCCTGCTGCGCCATGGCCGGGTTCTGGAAGTCGTTGCCCCAGCGCTGCCAACAACCGTAGTTGCGGGAGACCGGGTCGGCGGTCGAGCCGTGGGCGGTGGCGGAGGGGCTGGACCATGGCGTCATCAGCAGCATGGCGGCGGCGAGCGCCGCGAGCAGGGCCCGGAAGGTCCAGCGGCGCGCGTCGGTGCGATCGTGTCGTAGTGTCAGCACTGCGACTCCTCGTCCGGAGGGGGGTGGATGTCCGGTACTCGGGAGCGCTCCCAGTCATTGGCCCTTTCCCTCTTCGACACGTGATTGAAACGTTATCCGCCGGCCAACTAGGCGTCGCCGAGCGCGGCGCGCAGGTAGCGGCCGGTGGTCGCCCCGGGGGCGTGACGCGCGCCCGCCGCGTCAGGCGGGCAGGGCGGCCTCGATGGCGGCGGTCACGACGGCCGAGTCGGGTTCGGTCTGGGGGGCGAAGCGGGCGGCGACCGTGCCGTCGGGGGCGATGAGGAACTTCTCGAAGTTCCAGCGGATGTCCCCGCGGTAGTCGTCGGCGTCGGCCGTCTCGGTCAGCCGCGCGTAGAGGGGGTGCCGGGTCTCGCCGTTGACGTCGACCTTCTCGGTGAGCGGGAAGGTGACGCCATAGGTGGCCGAGCAGAAGGTGGCGATCTCCTCGGGGGTGCCGGGTTCCTGCCCCATGAACTGGTTGCAGGGCACGCCGAGCACGGTGAAGCCGCGCGCGCCGTACCGCTGCTGCAACTGCTCCAGGGCCGCGTACTGCGGGGTCAGCCCGCACTTCGAGGCGACGTTCACGATCAGGACCGCCTGGCCCCGGTACTGCGCCAGGTCGGCCTGGCCGCCTCGCAGGGCGCCGATCTCGATGTCCAGCACGGACATTCCCTACCTCTTTCCCGTTCGCTTCCCGTTCGCCGGCTTCAGCCGCTCACAGTCTGGCAGCGGCCGTGGGCGCCGGGCCGGCCGGGTGTCACCCGATGGTGACCACCCGGGCCCAGGCGGGCGGCGCGTCCGGCCGGTAGTCGGGGTTGTTCTCGGACCACCGCCCGGGCTTCGGGGCCCTGCGGAAGAGGCCGACGACCGTCCGGCACGGCGGCCGCTCGGGCCACGGCGTCTGGCCGTCCGTCAGGACCACGACGACGTCGGGGCGCGCCGGCCCGCCGAGCGCCGTGGCGAACCCGGCGCGCAGGTCCGTGCCCCCGCCGCCCACCAGCGGAATTCCCTCGGCCGCGCACAGCGGCCGCGCCACCCGGGCCGCCGCGTCGCACGACACCACGGCCACCTGGTCCCGCCGGCCGCCCACGGCCCGGGAGATGGCGGCGACCTCGAGCAGCGCGCTGCCCAACTCCGCGTCGCTGACCGATCCCGACGTGTCGATGACCACGGCGACCCTGGGCGGTCTGCGCCGCAGACTCGGCAGCACCGCGCGCGGCACCCCGGCCGAGCGCCGCGACGGCCGGCCGTAGGTGTAGTCGTCGCCGACGCCTGGCCCCGAGGCGGCCGAACGGACGGCGGCCCCCAGCAACTCCCGCCACGGCTGCGGCGGGTGGAACGCCTCCTCGGCCCAGCGCCGCCACCCCGCCGGGACCTCGCCCGGGGCGCCGTTTTTGATGCCCTGGGCCACCCGGAACCGCACGGCGTCCCGCTCCTGTTCGCTGAGGCCGTGCGCGCCGTCGGGGCCGAGGTCCCACTCCCGCTCCAGGCCGTCGGCGCCGCTGCCGCAGTCCAGCCAGACCAGGCCCTGGGTGTGCGGCCCGAGCCGGAACCGGTCGAAGTAGTCCTCCATGAGCTCGCCCTCGGGCAGTTTCAGCAACCTCGGCGTGACGGCGTCCCTCGGGCGTGGCAGGCCGTCGCCGAACGCGTCGTCGTTGATCTCGCAGTCCCGTTGCGCGATTCCCAGCGGTTCTCTTGCTGATTCTCTTCCTGCTTCATCGACCGCTGCCAACTCCGGAGAGTGAGGTCTTACGTGGTCTCCACGAGGCGTTTCACCTCTCCGGGGAACTTCCCGGCGAGGGGTGTGATGTCAAACGGTCTGGCCGGCGAGCATCGCGGTCAACAGGTTGTCGGCCGCGTTCTCGTCCCGGTCATGGACGGTACCGCATCCGGCGCAGACCCATACGCGGTCAGCGAGAGCCAGGGAACGGTTGACGCGCTTGCACGCCCCGCACGTCTTCGAGCTGGGGAACCAGCGGTCGGCTTTCCAGACGCGGGAGCCGTACCAGTCGGCCTTGTAGTCGAGTTGGCGCGCGAACTCCGCGAATCCGACATCGGAGATGGCGCGGGCGCGCCCGCGGTTCTTGACCATTCCCTTGACGTGCAGGGTCTCCACGGCGATGGCGGACTTGGTTCTCGTCAGCCTGGTGGTGGTCTTGTGCAGGAGGTCCCGCCGCCGGTCGGCCACCCGAAGATGGAGCCGCCCGACACGGCGCCGCACCTTGGCCCGGTTCCTGGAATTCTCACCCGAGCGGGCGAGCTCACGGTTGGCCCGCTTCAATGCCCGCTGGGCGGCCTTGAGCGGTTTGGGGGCGTGGATCTCCTCCTTGGTGCCGTCGCCGTTCTTGATGACGGCGAAGGTCTTCAGCCCGAGGTCGATGCCGCACGCCGGGGCGTCAGCGTCGACACGGCGGCGCTTGTTGATGTCGTCGCGGTCCACCTCGATCTGGAAGGAGACCCACCAGCGTCCGGCCTGTTCGCGGACGGTGGCACCGAGTATCCGCGCGTTGCCGGTGGCCATACGGTCGACCAGCCACGTCATGTCCTCGCGAGTGGTCACCTCGCCGACGGCGGGGAGCTTGACGGTGCGGGAGTCGAGGGGCTTGGCGCGGTCGGCGTCGTAGCGGAAGCGGGAACCGTGCTTGCGCTTGCGCCACTTCGGCCACCCGAGCCGGGCGCCCTTGCGCTTGCCGTTCTTCGACTCGAAGTAGTTCCTGATCCCGGCCGCCCGCGCTCGGCACGCCTCCTTCGGTACGCGGGAGGACAGCCGGTTCTCCGCGAACCACGGGTAACGCTCGGGGTGAGCGGCCCGCCACTCCTTCTCCAACGCGGGCGCGGACCAGGGAACCCTGGTCAGTTCGGCCTCCGGGATGCCGTAGGTCTTCTCCGCATCGCGCTGAGCCTTCTTCTTCCGCACGGTCTCCGAGCAGAAGTTCTCCACCACCCGCGACAGGCCACAGTGACGGCCCATAAGGACAGCTTGATCTTCGGTCGGGGCGAGTTCGAAACGCAGCCCCTGCTTGTGGTTCAAGAATCGCCCCCCGCTGCTGCGGCGAGGGCCTTCTCGGCCCGGTCGCGGGCGGCGAGGCGGCCGTACAGGCGGGCACAGAACGAGGTGAGCACGGGCATATCGCCCTCATGCGCCCACTTCCAGGCGGTCTGATAGCGAACGCCCTGAAGGCGCGCCCCATCACTGAGTCGCATGAGACTGACAATGCCAGAGAAAAACCAGGAAACACTGACGAATCAGCCAGCAGCAGTCACCCCCATTCGCGGTTCGAGTGAGCATCAGCACTCACCTGTCGCGGATGGGACCCCCAATCTGACGTTGGAGTGATTCATCATCGCGAGGAGCATACCGACGTCGTCAAGAGCGACCGGAAGGCTTCCGAAAACTTTTCAGAACCCGGGCCGCCGCCCGGCCGCGTTCGACGGTCACTCCCCCTCGCGCGAAGCCGCTCACCAGCCCCTCATACCCAACTGACCAGCCGAGACGCTCAGTTCCCGCCCGTCCTGACGGCTCAACAGTTTTCCGTAATCCTTGCGGAAGCTGTTGACAGTCGAAAGGTCCGGGCCCACATTGACATGGCATCGACAGCTAGAGCCGCCGTCGATCCAGGGCACCCGCACCGGCCCACCCCACACCCGTCACCGGGCCCCGTCGCGTCTCACGACGCCCGCGCGCGGTCGGCGCCCGCCCTGGCATCTCCCACCAGCCTTCACGAGGAGGAAGAGTGTCCCCAGACAACAACCCCATCCGCCCGCTCAACCGCCGGACGTTCATCGGCGCCGGCACGCTGGCCCTGGCCACGTCCGCACTGGTCGTCCCCGGCACCGCCCACGCCCAGACCATCAACACCAACCAGACCGGCACCCACAACGGCTTCTACTACTCGTTCTGGACCGACGCCCAGGGCACCGTCTCCATGACGCTGGGCTCCGGCGGCAACTACAGCACCTCGTGGCGCAACACCGGCAACTTCGTCTGCGGCAAGGGCTGGAGCACGGGCAGCCGCAGGAACGTCAACTACTCGGGCAGCTTCAGCCCGTCCGGCAACGGCTACCTGTGCCTCTACGGCTGGACCTCGAACCCGCTCGTCGAGTACTACGTCGTCGACAGCTGGGGCAACTACCGCCCCACCGGCACCCACCGCGGCACGGTCAACAGCGACGGCGGCACGTACGACATCTACCACACCATGCGTTACAACGCGCCCTCGGTCGAGGGCACCCGCACCTTCCCGCAGTTCTGGAGCGTGCGCCAGTCGAGGCGGACCGGCGGCACCATCACCTCAGGCAACCACTTCGACGCCTGGGCGCGTGCCGGCATGGCCCTGGGCAGCTTCCGCTACTACATGATCCTCGCGACCGAGGGCTACCAGAGCAGCGGCAGCTCCAACCTCACGGTCAGCGGCTGATCGTCCGCCGACAGCAGCCCCCTCGGGTCAGCGCGGCTCGCCGAGGAACCGCTCGGCGAGCCGCCGCACCCGGCGACGGACGCGGTCGACCCCGGTGGCGCTGTTGAACGCGGCGAACGGCGGCCAGAGAACCAGGAAGACGGCCAACTCCTCGGCCACCAGCGCCCGTTCAAGCGCCGGACGGTCGCAGGTGCCATCGCCCGCCAGATAGGCGTCGAGCAGCGCCCGGGGCACGGCCACCCCGGCCGGCGTGGCCCGCACGCTGAGGAAGGCCAGGTCCGTGGCCACCCGGCCGAGCCCGGCGGCCTGCCAGTCGCAGAAGACCGGCGCTCCCGTGCCGTGCAGGATGTTGTGGGCGTGGCAGTCGCCGTGCACGAAGGCGGACGGCGACGACGCGAGCAGCTCCCGGAGTTCGGCGCGGCGCGACAGCAACTCGGGCAGGCACGGCAGCGCCTCGGCCCAGAACCCGGCGACCGCCGGCGCGTCCGGCGCGGCCAGGGCCGCGAGCAGCGAATCCTCCCGCGACCACTCCTCGGCCACCGGCGGCGGCATGGCGTGCAGCGCCGCCAGACCGCCACCCACCGCCGCCCACGTCGCCACGCCCCAGGCCGCCGGGTCACGCGGCTCCCCCGCCGCCGCGAGGAGCACGGCCACTCCCTCGGCGCCGTCCCACGCGTCGAGGAGCCGCGGCACCCGCACCGGCACCACGCCCCCGAGCTCCCGGTAGAACCGCAGCTCCCGCCGGGCACCCG
>NZ_SMKC01000072.1 GCF_004348315.1 Streptomyces sp. 8K308
CCCGTCGACGGTCGGCAAGCCGGCGGCCCAGTGGGCGCTCGGGCCGTTCGCCGCGCTGGTCGACCGGACCAGGGACGCCATCGACGCGGCGACCCACCGCCCCAGCCGGCCACCCAGGTGAGGTAGGTGAGTGAGGTAGGTGATGATCAGCGGCCGCGGCCCGAGCGGTACCTGGCGGTGGTCAGGGCGGCGAGGGCCGCGGCCGTCGCCGCCGCGGCGCCGACCAGGCGGCGGTCAGGGTGGTGGAGTGCTGGGCGCGGGGCGGCGACCGTCTCGGGTCGTTCGACCGGCGCCGGCGCCGAGCCCGGCAGGCCGAGGGCCAGCGCCTCGGCCAGGTGCATGGCGCGGCGGCCGGTGTTGCCCTGGTCGATCTGGGTGCGGCAGCTGAAGCCGTCGGCGAGGATCAGCGTGTCCGGTCCGGCGTCCCGGACGGCCGGCAGCAGCACGCGTTCCGCGCAGGCCATGGAGACGTCGTGGTGGCCGCGTTCGAAGCCGAAGTTGCCGGCGAGGCCGCAGCATCCCGAGTCGGGGACCTCGGCGTCGATTCCGGCCCTGCGCAGCACCTCGCGATCGGGGTCCTGGCCGAGGACCGCGTGCTGGTGGCAGTGGGTCTGGACGAGGGCCGAGCGGTGCACGGCGGGCGGGCGCCAGCCGTCGGGGCCGTGCCGCAGCAGCGCCTCGGCGAGGGTGACGGTCTGGTCGGCGAGGCGCTTGACGTCCTCGTCGTGGCTGAACATCTCGCGCGCGTCGGCCCGGAAGACGGCGGTGCAGGAGGGTTCGAGGCCGACGATGGGGGTGCCGGCGGTGAGCCAGGGCCGAAGCGTCTCCAGGGTGTTGCGCAACACCTGTCCGGCCCGGTCGAGTTGGCCGGTGGAGATCCAGGTGAGCCCGCAGCAGACCGGCCGTTCGGGGACGGCGACGCGGAGGCCGGCGGACTCCAGGACGTCGACGGCGGCCTGCCCGACGTGCGGGTGGAAGTAGGTGGTGAAGGTGTCGGGCCAGAGCAGGACGGCGCGCGGGTCGCCGGGGATGGGCTCCAGGACGCCGCGCCCGCGCCACCAGTCGAGGAAGGACCGCTCGGCGAAGAGCGGCAGGTCGCGCTCCTGGGTGACGCCGGCAAGGAGCTTGCCGAGCTGGGCGAGGCCGGGGGCGTGCAGGGCGGCGTTGACGGCGCGCGGCGCGGACCTGGCCAGCCGGGCCCACAGCGGCAGCCAGCCCAGCGAGTAGTGGGCGAGGGGGCGGGGCCGGCCCGCGTAGTGGTGGGCGAGGAACTCGGCCTTGTAGGTGGCCATGTCGACGCCGGTGGGACAGTCGGACTTGCAGCCCTTGCAGGCCAGGCACAGGTCGAGGGCGTCGCGCACCTCGGTGGAGCGCCAGCCGTCGGTGATCGCCGAGTCGGCGTGGCCGCCCATCATCTCGAACAGCAGCCTGGCGCGGCCCCTGGTGGAGTGCTCCTCCTCGCCGGTGGCCCGGTAGGACGGGCACATCACGCCGCCCTCCGGCGAGCGGCAGTTGCCGATGCCGACGCAACGCATGACGCCCTGGCGGAACAGGTGGTCGTCCTCGGGGTAGTCGAAGTGGGTGGGGGTGTCGTTCGGGCGCCAGCGCGGGCCGAGGCGCAGTTGGCCGTCGAGCGCGTTGGGGCCGCGACCCGGCACCGGGGAGACGATCTTGCCCGGGTTCATCCGGTTGTCCGGGTCGAGGAGACCCTTGAGTTCGGCGAACGCCTCGACGAGCCGCCGACCGAACATGCGGTCGAGCAGCTCGCCGCGCGACTGGCCGTCGCCGTGCTCGCCGGAGAGCGAACCCCCGTAGGAGACCACGAGGTCGGCGGCGCGCCGCATGAACTCCCGGAAGCCCGCGACGCCCTCGGCGTTCTTCAGGCCGAACGGGATCCGGGTGTGCACGCAGCCCTGCCCGAAGTGCCCGTAGAGCGACGGGCGGTCGTAGCCGAACTCCTCGAACAGGCGCTTGAGGTCGCGCAGGTAGTCGCCGAGCCGCTCGGGCGACACCGCCGAGTCCTCCCAGCCCTCCCACGCCTCACGGCCGTCCGGCGGCCGGGCGGTGACGCCGAGCCCCGCCTCCCTGGCCTGGAGGAACTTCTGTTCCCTGAGTGGGTCTTCGGAGATCGCCACCCGGGGGTCGTCCTCGGACAGGCCGAGGCCGGCCAGCAGCCGCCTGGCCTGCTCATCGGCCTCCTGGCGGCTGTCGCCGCCAAGCTGGACGAACAGCCAGCTGTCGCCGCGCGGCAGCAACGCGAGCGAGTCGGTGTGCACCCGCTCCTCGCGCATCAGCTGCGCCATCCGGTCGTCGAGCGCCTCGAGTTGCAGCGGATCGCAGTGTTCGAGCACGCGCGGCACGTCGTCCGCGGCGGCGCAGACGTCGGGGTAGCCGAGCACCAGGAGGGCGTCGGCCGCCTCGACCGGCACCAGGTCCAGCTCCGCGCGCAACACCGTGACCAGGGTGCTCTCGCTGCCGACCAGCGCCTTGGCCACGTCGAAGCCGTTCTCCGGCAGCAGGGAGTCGAGGTTGTAACCGGAGACCCGGCGCGGGATGCGGGGGTAGCCGGCGCGGATGTCGTCGGCGTACTCCTCGGCGAGCGCGCGGAGGCCGACGTGGATCCTGGCCGGCTCGCCGCCCTCGGCCAGGATCTCCGCGTAGCGGCGCTCGTCGGTCGGCCCGACCCACATCCGGGCGCCGGTGTAACTGAGGACCTCGAGCGCGCGCACGTTGTCGACGGTCTTGCCGTACGCCTGCGCCGAGGCGCCGCAGGAGTTGTTGCCGATCATGCCGCCGAGCGCGCAGTGCGTGTGGGTGGCCGGCTTGGGGCCGAACTTCAGCTTGTGCTCGGCGAGTCGTGCGTTGAGGACGTCCAGCGTGATGCCGGGCTCCACGACGCAGGTCCTGGCCCGGGGGTCGACCGAGACCAGCCGGTGGCAGTACTTCGTCCAGTCGATGACGACGGCGACGTTGGTGCACTGGCCGGCCAGGCTGGTGCCGCCGCCCCGGGAGAGCACGGGCGCGCCCTGCTCGGCGCAGACGGCGACGGCCTCGGCGCCGGCGTCGACGGTGCGGGGCAGCACCACGGCGAGTGGCACCTGACGGTAGTTCGAGGCGTCGGTCGCGTAGGCGCCCCGGCTGCCGGCGTCGAACCGGACCTCGCCGTCGACCCGCGCGGTCAACTCGGCCTGGAGCCGGCGCATGTCGAGGCCGATGAAGTCCTCGGGCTCCGGATCGCGCACCAGCCGCTCGCTCATCGGATCTCCGTCCTCCTCGATGGGCCCCCGGGGTCGCGGCGCCGCCCGCGGTCAGCCTCGGCCGCGGCGGCCGGGCAGGAACTCCTGGACCTTCTGCTTGAGGCCGATCTTGACGACGTCGGCGCGGTCGGGGTCGCCCTGCAGCAGCGCGGACATCGTGGACTCGGCCTGTTCCCAGGTGGCGTGCGGCGGGATGGGCGGGACGGCCGGGTCGGTGACGAACTCCAGCACGCTGGGCCGGTCGGCGGCCAGCGCCTCGCGCCACGCGTCCCGCACCCCGTCGGGGCTGTCGATCCGTACCCCGCGCAGCCCGATGGAGCGGGCGAACTCGGCGTAGGGCACGTCCGGTATGTGCTGCGACGGCTCGAACTGCGGAGCCCCTGACATGGCCCGCATCTCCCAGGTGACCTGGTTGAGGTCCTGGTTGTTGAGCACCCCGACCACCAGCCTCGGGTCGCTCCAGTCCCGCCAGTACTTGCCCGCGGTGATCATCTCGGCCAGGCCGTTCATCTGCATCGCGCCGTCCCCGACCAGGGCGATGGCCGGCCGGTCGGGGTGCGCGAACTTGGCGCCGATCGCGTAGGGCACGCCGGGGCCCATGGTGGCGAGGTTCCCGGAGAGCGAGCCGCGCATCCGGCCGCGGAACCTGATGTGCCGGGCGTACCAGTTGGCCGAGGAGCCGGAGTCGGCGGAGAGTATCGCGTCCTCGGGCACCACCTGGGAGAGGGTGTGCGCCACCAACTCCGGGTTGATCGGGTCGGCTTCGGTGCTCGCGCGGCGTTCCATCGTCTTCCACCAGCGCTCGACGTTCCGTTCGATGTCGCGCCGCCAGACGTCGTGCTTCTTCTGCTCCAGGTGCGGCAGCAGCAGCCGCAGGGTCTCGCGGGCGTCGCCGATGAGGTTGACCTCGAACGGGTAGCGCATGCCGGCCATGTGCGGGTCGAGCTCGATCTGCACGCCCCTGGCCTGGCCGAACCCGGGCAGGAACTGGGTGTAGGGGAAGCTGGATCCGATGGCGAGCAGCGTGTCGCAGTCCCGCATCAGCTCGTAGGAGGGGCGGGTGCCGAGCAGGCCGATCGCGCCCGTGACGTAGGGTAGTTCGTCCGAGAGCACGTCCTTGCCGAGCAGGGCCTTGGCGACGCCGGCGCCGAGCCGGTCGGCGAGCTCCATCACCTCCTCGCGGGCGCCGGCCGCGCCCTGGCCGATCAGGACCGCGACCTTGCCGCCGTCGTTCAGCAGCGCGGCGGCGCGCTCGATGTCCGGCGCGGACGGCACGGGCGCGCCGGTGGAGGTGTCGAGGCTGGACGGCACCATCTTGAAGGCGTGCGTCGGTGGCTTGTAGTCGAGCTCCTGCACGTCGGCCGGGATGATCACGGCGGTGACCGTGCGGCGGGCCTGGGCGGTGCGGAAGGCCCGGTCGATGACGTTGGGCAGCTGCTGGGGGACGGTGACCATCTCGCAGTAGTCGGAGGCCACGTCCTTGAACAGCGAGAGCAGGTCGACCTCCTGCTGGTAGGAGCCGCCCATGGCGCTCCTGTTGGTCTGTCCCACGATGGCGACGACCGGCACGTGGTCGAGCTTCGCGTCGTACAACCCGTTCAGCAGGTGGATCGCGCCCGGCCCTGAGGTGGCGGCGCAGACGCCGACCCGCCCGGAGAACTTGGCGTAGCCGACGGCCTCGAAGGCGGCCATCTCCTCGTGCCGCGCCTGGATGAAGTGCGGCTGGTCGTCCGCGCGCCCCCAGGCCGCGAGCAGCCCGTTGATGCCGTCCCCGGCATAGGCGAACACGTGCTCCACTTCCCAGTCACGCAGCCTGCCCAGCACATAGTCCGACACCTTCTCGGCCATGAGACGGCTCCATTCCTCCGCATCGGGGACAGCAAACCGGACCAAGGGCCACAAATGGCCCTATGCCTTGGTAACACAGACGGAGGAATCCCGCCGGTCGAGGAGGCCGCGGGGCGGCAGGCCCGGCCGCGGCGCCGGCCCCCGCCCCGGCCCCGGCCCCGGGCCGCGGAAGGGCCGGCGCCGCGCCGGGCGGGGCTCCGCGCCCCCCGGCGCGCCGTCCGGAAATCCGGATGAAATCCATTCGTCAACCGCAGGTCAAATTCCGGAAGCAATCCAGCCGAGACGAATACAGCACCGATAACACGGAAGAGTGAATCAGCACAATGTTCCGGACAGATTCGCCCGCCCGAATTCTCCCTCTCGCGCGCCGGGACACGGCCATCATCAGCGTCTATGAAGATCGGAAATCACGCACACGGGTGCGGTTTCATGGCCAGCCCGCCCCCCTCGCACAGAAGTCCGTTCTTGAGAGGCGCCGAGAGGTTACGGAAGCCTATTCGCGTTCGCGTAGCCCTCAACGCGGGAGATCCAGGCCATGCACAAGATCAGCGACGTCCTCGCGAGTTCCCTCGTCACGCCGTTACGAAATCTGGCCTTCTGGTCGGCGTCGGCGGTCAGCCCGGTCATCGTCGCCGAGCGGGACAACATCCGCTACTACCTCAACACCCACGACCGGGAGATCTGCCGCAAGATCTTCGTGACCGGGCGTTTCGAGAGGTCGGCCATGGAGGCGGCCTTCCGGTCGCTTTCGCAGCTCAACGGGAACGCGTTCGACCTCTCGGGAAAGCTCTTCCTCGATCTCGGGGCGAACATCGGAAGCGCCACGCTGCTGGCCCTGCTGCGGTTCAACGCGAAGACGGCGCTGGCCGTCGAGCCGGACCCGGAGAACTTCGTGCTACTGCAGAACAACGTGCTGGCGAACGATCTCCAGGACCGCGTGACCTCGATCCGCCGCGCCCTGTCGGACAGCCCGGGCGACGTCTTCCTCGCGCTCTCGGAGAAGAACCGGGGGAACCACATCCTCACCCGGGACCCCGGCGGCGTTCCCGCGGAGTGGTCGGCGACCATCTCCGTCCAGGCGGTCCGACTCGACGACCTGTTCGTCTCCGAGGACGTCGACCCGCTCGACATCGGCATGTGCTGGATCGACGTCGAGGGCTACGAGGGGCATCTGCTGCGCGGCGCGAGCACCCTCCTCGCGACGGGCGTGCCCACGGTCGCCGAGTTCTGGCCCTACGGTCTCGAACTCTCCGGCGGCTACGACGACCTGTGCGACGCGGTCAACTCCCACTACGCGGGCTTCGTCGACCTGCGGCGCCCGTTCGACGAGTCAGGGGCGCCGATCGTGCGCGCCACCGGCTCACTCGGCGACCTGCGGGCCGCCTACCCGGGCCGGGAGTGCAGCGAACTCCTCCTGATCCCCTAGCCGGAGCGGCCACGTGAAGTCCTCCACCGCCGTACTCGGCGTCGCCCTGTGCACGGCGCTCTCCGGCACCGTCACGATCCTGGTGGCCGATCTCACCCTGCCAGCGACGGTGATCGCCTTCTGGCGGGTGGCGATCGCGGCGGCGACGCTCGCGGTGCTGCTCTCCCTGTCCGGGTACCGTCGGCTGCTGCGCTATCCAGGCCGCGTGGTCCTCGTGCCAGGCGTGCTGCTCGCCGTCCAGTGGGGGCTGCACTTCGCGGCGCTGCAGCACACCTCGATCATCAGCGCGGTGCTCATGACGTCGACGGCACCGGTGATGATCGCCTTCCTGGCGCCGCTGCTCCTGCGGGAGAGACCGGGCGCCCTCTCGCTGACGGCGCTCCCGCTGGCCGTCGCCGCCACCGCGCTCATCGTGACCCGTGGCGAGCAGGGCGGCGAACCGCACCCCGTCGGACTGGCGTTCGGCGCGGGCTCGGCGTTCTCCTACGCCCTGCTGATCATCTATCTGAAGCGCTACACCGACGACATCGACCCGACAACCCTGGTCTTCTACGAAACCCTCGTGGCGGCGGCCGTGTTGAGCCCGACGTACCTGCTCGCCCCGCCCGCGCTCACCCACGGCGAGGTGGCCAGGCTCGCCCTGCTCGGGGTCGTGCTCACCGCCTGCCTCGGCATCGCCTACCAGAGCGTGATGCGCCGGGTGACCGCCCTGGAGGTCGGGGTGCTCTCCTACGTGGAGCCGGCCACGGCCGCCCTGTTGGCGGTGACGCTGGCGGGCGAGCCGCTGACCCTGGAGATCGTCGTGGGCGGCGCGGTGATCTTCCTCGCCGGCGGCCTGGTCACCCTCGGGAACCGGGCGGCGAGCAACGCCCCGCGCCGCGCCACCGCCATCGCCGCGCCACCTCCGGCCCGCTCAGCGCCCCCGGCCACTCGGGGCGGGCCGCGGCGGCGCGAACGGGCCGGTTAGCCCAGCGTGGCCCTTCAGGCCGTCAGGCCCGTCACCGGCAGGTCGTTCTCGTCGAGCGACATCAGCGCGTCCGGCTCCGGGTTGGTCAGCTCGGCGACGCGCATGGCCTGACGCTCCGTCATCTGCTGGAACAGCTGGCGGGCGGTGCGGCCGTTGCCGAAGCCGTCGCCGCGCGGGATGGCGCCGATGTACCCGGTCAGCGCCTTGCGGGCGCCGTCGGTGAGCTGGTAGCGGTGGCGGCGGGCGTTGTGCTCGACGATGCTGACCAGTTCCTCGGTGGAGTAGTCCGCGAAGTGCAGGCTGCGGGTGAAGCGGGAGGCCAGGCCCGGGTTGGAGCTGATGAAGCGGCTCATCTCGCCCGGGTAGCCGGCGGCGATGACGACGACCTCGTCGCGGTGGTCCTCCATCAGCTTCACCAGGGTGGCGATGGCCTCGCTGCCGAAGTCCTGCGCCACCCCGGCGGGGGTCAGCGCGTACGCCTCGTCGATGAACAGCACGCCGCCCATGGCCTTCTCGAACGCCTCGGTGGTCTTGGGCCCGGTGTGGCCGATGTACTCGCCGACCAGGGCGCTGCGGTCGACCTCCACCAGGTGGCCGCGGGAGAGCAGCCCGAGGGCGCTCAGCAGCCGGCCGTAGAGCCGGGCCACGGTGGTCTTGCCGGTGCCCGGGTTGCCGGCGAAGACCAGGTGGCGGCTGAGCGGCGGGGCCGGCAGGCCGGCCTCCTGCCGCATCCGCACGGTCTGCATCAGCTTGACCAGGCCGCTGACGTCCCGCTTGACTCCGTCGAGTCCGACCAACTCGTCGAGCTCGGCGAGCAGTTCCGGGAGTGACTCCTGGGTCGGGCCGTCCTCGTACTCGTCCTCCCGGCGCTCAGCGGTGCTGGCGGTGGCGGTCGGCCTGGGGGCCGCGGCGGCCGGCCCCTGGTCCCGGTCGCGGTTCCGGTCGTGGTCGTGGTCTCGGTCGCGGGGTCTGCGGCGCCGGTCCTGTCCCGGGCCGTGCGTGGGCCAGTGCTCGGGGCCGCCGTGGCCGCGGTCGAGCCCGGGGAGCCGGGGCGAGCCGACGTTGATCGCGACGCAGTTCTCGAAGACCGCGTGGGCGCCCTCGCCGAGGCCCAGGTCGTGCGCCGAGTCGAAGACCCGGCAGCCGCGGAAGCGCGGCGCCGCGTCCCTGGCCACGTGCAGCGCCGGCAGGGCGCTGGCGATCACGTCGCAGTGGTCGAAGGTGCCGCTGGCGCCCTCGCCGACGAACACCCCGTGCTTGCCGGAACGCGCCACCCGCACCCCGCGCAGCCGCGGGTCGGCGCCCGCCGACAGCTCGACGCCGTTGCCCTGCTGCCCGGTGACCGTGCAGTAGAACAGCAGCGACTCCTCGGTGGAGCGCAGCCTGACGCCGGTCTCGCCGCCGGTCACCCGCGCCCCACGGGCCATCACCCGGGCCTGGTCGCGCACCTCGACGCCGGAGAGCCGGGCGCCGGCCAGCGTCGACTCGTTGATCTCGGCGCGCGCCGTGTGGTCGAGCCGCACGCCGGAGCGGGCCGCGTTCTCCACCCGGCAGTCCGTGAGCAGCGCCTCGGCCGCGTCCTGCACCAGCACCCCGTTGCGGCCCGCGCCGAACAGGCCGCTGCCGCGCAGCAGCACCCGGGAGGAGTCGCGGGCGCGCAGCGCGGATCCCGAGCCGCCGTGCACCCGCAACAGGTCGGCGCGGAGCACGGCGCTGCCCGAGACGGCCACGCCGATGCCCTCGACCCCCTCGATGGCGGTGTCGTCGAGGCGCGCCAGGGCGTCCCCGGTGAGGTGCAGCGCGGTGTGCCTGGCGGCCCGTAGCCGGGTGCGCCTGGTCACCAGCACGCCGCCAGCCGTTGGGTCGGCGAGCTCGGCCGACAGGTCGTTGTCCAGCGGGATGGTGCCCACCGGCACCTCGGGGCGTGCGGTGAGGTTGCGGGAGCCGAGCACCTCGACCCGGCCGTGGCTGACGACGCAGTCCTCCAGGGTGAGCCCGGAAGCGTCCTCGACCCGCAGCAGCGCCTCGGCCGGGTCGGCCCCGCGCAGCACCAGGCCGCGCATCCGGCAGTCGGGCGCGGCCACGGTCAGCGGTCCGGCGGCCAGCGGCACGGCGATGGTCACCGAGCCGTTGCCGTACTGCGGGAGCAGCGTCACGCGGCGGGCGAGCCGGAACGACTCCGCGTACTCGCCGGGCGCGACGCTGATCACGGCGCCGGCTGGTGCGACGGCCAGGGCCTCGGTGATCGTGCGGTGCGCGCCTCGGGTTCTGGGCGCGACGCGGATCGGCTCTTCGGTCATTGACCCGCCCCTCCTTGGGAATCGTTCATGTCCTTCTATGGATTGGGCTGCGGGTCGGGCCCCGGCTGGGGCGGAGGTTGGGGCGCGGTGATGCCGAGCGACGCGCGGATCTCCGGGCCGAGCCAGAAGGCGGCCACGCTCTTGTCGATCAGCTTGCCGATGACCGGCATCACCAGGAAGTCGATCACACCGGCCCGGTGGTAGAGGCGGGCGGCCATGGTGTTCTGCATCATGCCGCGCAGGGCGCCGATGCTGAATCCGCCGGCGAGGCCGCCGAGCATGCCGGCCAGGCCGTAGAACGCGGCGTCGCCGCCGGACAGGTGGTGCCGGTTGCCCTCGGAGTCCTTGACGCCGAAGATCGCCGCGCCGGCCGCGCCGGAGGCGAAGCCGGCCAGGCCGCCGACCCCGGCGCCCAGGAAGAAGTCGTAGGTGCCGCCGCGCCAGCGCAGCACCTTCTCGTTGCCAGCCCACTCGGAGGCCCAGGCGTCGTCGTTCTGCCGGAAGTTGTAGGCGTAGCCCTGGTCTTTGTTGCCGAAGCCGACCTTCCAGGTGCCGTGGTGGGCGCCCCAGTTGTGCAGGCCGGCCGAGATGGACTTGACGCCCGCCGAGATGGCCGCGTTGAACGCCGCCTGCTGCACGTCGGTGATGGTGAACGGGGTGCCGGTGGCCGCCGACACGATACCGAAGACCGTGAGATTGAGCAGGAAGTCCAGGGCGAACTCCTGGGTGAGCGCCACCGCGACCGAGCCCATGTTGTTGGCGAGGAAGGGCGTGTAGAGCGACTCGACGCCCTGCACCGCGCCGGGCCGGTTGGTGACGGACGGGCCCCAGCTCCAGCGCAGCGACTCGCCCCACTCCCGGGTGAAGCCGCGGAACTCGTTGGAGAAGTCGATGAAGTGCGTCTCCCGGCCCACGAGATGGGTGGTGCCGAAGGTGTCGCGCTGGAAGATGTTGCCCGGGATGGTGCGCTCGGAGACGACGGTGTGGGAGTTGTTGGTGCCGAAGACGTGCCGGCGCCACTGCTTCTGCCAGGTCTCCGTCTCCAGGAACGAGCCGTCGGAGAGCCGCTTGATCTCCCGCACCACGGTGCCCGCGTCATGCTCCTTCCAGGCCCGGTAGGCGTCGGCGCCCCGCGCCACGTCCAGGCCGTCGGTCGTCGCGACGTACTCGCGGACCCGGAACGGCTCGATGGTCAGGACGTCCCGGGCCGGGTTGCCGCTCCTGGCGAACGCGGGGATCTCCTGGATCCGGACGGCGCCCTCGCTGTCCAGGTGGTCGGCCCAGCGGGCGCCCCTCTTCCAGTCGTTCAGGAGCGCGCCCGAGTCGTCGTACCAGCGGCGGATCCGCACGTCCTGATCCCCGAACCGCTGCACCTGGCCGTCCGCGCCGATCTTGTTCCAGCGCCAGGACGGCGGGTGGTTCGCGTCGCCCGGCAGCCGCCAGGCGTCGAGGGTGACGCCCTCCGCCAGCAGCCGGTGCTCGCGCACGAGTTGACCCGTGTCGTCGAAGTCCTGGAACGAGTGGCGGTCCCAGCCCCGGTAGTGGATGTCGTTGGTGGCGGCGTACCTGCGCACGCCGCCCGTGCCGTTGGGGCCGCTCCACCGGTGGGCGCCGTCGCTGGTGATCTGCACGGCGTCGTCGCCGAGGCCGAAGGTGTCCTGCCGCGCGACCACCGCGGCGTGCGGGTCGGTGATGATCCAGTCCGCCGAGCCTCCCTGGTGGCTCATCCGCCGGAAGTCGAGGTCGTCGCCCACGTCGAAGGGGCTGCGCTCCATCGGGCGCGGGCGGTACTCCAGCATGGTGCCGTCCTTGAAGCCGACCCGGGCGATGTTCCAGTCGGCGGCGTTGGCGGTCGGCGTGAACGGGTCGGCGTGGGACCGGTTGACGTGGAAGCGGTCCACGAACAGCACGTCGTTGCGGGTCTTGCCGCTGCCGGTCGGAAGGTGGACGCTGCCGAAGTCCGCCTGGCTGAAGCTGCGGTGGCCCTCAAGCTTGCCGGCGCCCTCGGACCAGGGCTGGTAGCGGTTGGGCAGGGTCACGCCGTCCGGCAGCTTGACGTTGTCGCCCACGGTGAGCTCGTTGCCTCCTGTGATCTTGCGGGTCTCGCCGACGAAGTCGCCGGTGTGACTGATCCGGAACACGCCGTGGCCGTGCTGGCTGGTGAACTGGATGCCGTGGTTGACGGTCGTCCCGCCGTTGGACTGCTCCCAGCGGGCGACCTGCATCCTGCTGTCCTTGGCCCAACGTGCCTGGTCGGTGCCGAAGTTCACGCCCCGGAACTCGGAGCTGAGCACCGACCGCCAGGCGTTGGGCGGACGCTGCTCGGCGATCCGGTTGACGGTGAGCGTGTCGCCGTTCTTCATGGCCGTGGAGCTGCCCACCTCCTTGCCGGTGGGCGCGATGCCCTTCCACTCCGGGCTCCAGCTGCCGTTGGTGTTGATGTCGTGCGCGTGGTAGCGGCGCAGGTGGTCGATGTCGCCCCAGCCGGCGACCCGGCTGATCTTCTGGTGCACCACCTTGGTCTCGCCGGTGGCCGCGTCCGGCATCCGGTCGATCCACGCGCGGCCCGGGCTCCAGGTCCTGGTGCCGCTGGCGACCTGCTGGTAGTCGGCGTCGAACCGGTACCAGGTGCTGGTGCTGCCGGACCAGTAGTGCGCGTTCATGCCGCGCATGTCGGCGATGACGTGGCCGCCCTGCGGGTTCTCCCTGAAGTGGCGGACCGGGTTTCCGGCATTGTCGTAGTCGACCCAGGCGCGTCCGCTGACGCTCCACTTGCGGCGGCCGAAGTCGCCGATGTTGCCGTCGGCCCTGATCTCCGACCAGTGGTCCCGGCTGTCGCGGCCGTAGGGGACGCCGTTGCCGCCGCGCAGGCTCGGTGCGGCGACATGGCTGTCGAGGACGGCGCCGTCCGGCAGCACCCGGCGGTCGAAGACCGGGGCGCCGGAGTGGGAGAGCAGGGAGACGTGGCCGCGTTCCGCGCCCTTGAGGTCGACCTTGCCGAAGTCGAACCAGTCCGGGTTCCGGGGGGCCGTGGCGCCGGCGGCGCCGGTGTTCCGGGTCCAGGTGGGCGCGTCGGGGTTCGTCCGGTAGTCGAGGAGGAAGTGCTGGTTGCCGACGGCCCGCCCCTGGTGGAAGACGTCGATCCGCTGGGCCGTCATCGTGCCCGTGGGGCTGTACTCCTGCCACTCGTTGGCGCGGGCACCATGGCCGTCGACGCGGTAGCCGCCGTTGTTGGGCAGGGTGTGGATGGTGCCGTGCGTGGTGATCGGGGTGAGCTCGCCGCCGCGCAGCCGGAGTGCGTTGGCACCTGTGATGTCGAGGTAGCGGGAGTCGACGCCGTTCGACAGCTCGATGACCCGCAGGTTGGTCGGGGCGCCGCCGTCCGCCGCGTGGAGGGTCACGTTCCGGACGTTGGTGGTGGCGTCCGGGGCGCCGACGGAGACGTCCAGGTGGCCGTCCTGCCGGTAGAGCCGGAACGCGCCGTCGTCGCCGTTGACCCGGAAGCCGGGGTTGGGGTTCGCCGCCGTCTGGGGCCGGGGCAGCACGGTGCGGTCGGCGATGACGACCCGCTGGTTGTCGAGGAGTTCGTAGGAGCGCCGGCCGAAGTCGTCTCCGAACTGGCGCATCCGCACGTACTGGTCGGCGCCGTTCGCGCCGGTGCCTGGCAGCCGGGTGTCGCGGAACTGGAACTGGCCGTCGCCGGAGAACCGGCTGATCTGGTTGTTGTTCGGGGTGCTGACCTCCAGCTCGCCGCCGGGGAGCCGGTTGATCTGGACGTTGGGCACCGGGACGCCGGCCGCGTTCCGCAGTCCGACCGTGGCCGCGTTGTTGACGTCGACGAACGCGTAACGCGTCGGCCCCCCGGGCTGGTTGAGGACGAAGACGTCGTCGGTGACGTTGCCGTGGTTGTCGATGGCCAGGCCGCGGCCGTTGATGTCGAGCCGGAGGCCGGTGCTCCTGCCCGCCTGGTCGAACTGCTCGACGACGGTAGCCGACGCCGTGGGGCGGGCGCCGCCCACCGGCGTGATGGTGGCGGTGGGGTTGCCCTGCCGCACCACGAGGTCGTGGCCGTTGAGGGTGGGCGGGCCCCCGGTGACGCGGAAGGTCTCCTCGATCAGCGAACCGTCGTACCGGTGCACGGTGTTGCCGCCGTGCGTGTTGGGCAGCGTCACCATGCCGCCGCGGACGGTGCCGGCGGGGATCGGGGCGCCGTTGCCGGCGTGCAGGGCGGGGGCCGCGCTGCCCGGCGGGACCGGCAGGTGACCGAAGGCGTCGAGGCGGACGCCGTTGCGTCCGACGAACTGCGTGGCGGTGCCGACCAGTTCGCCGGCCCGGTTGACGATGGCGTGCGGCCCCGTCGGCACCGCGACGCGGAAGGTGCCGGTGGTGCCCTGCGCGGTGCCCTGGGTGTTCCCGACGCGTGGCGAGGCACCGTTGGGCACGGTGACGTCCTGGCCGACGAGCGGGCCCCTGGTGTGGCGGACGACGTCCTGGATCAGGGCGCCGTTGGCGTTGTAGGTGCTGGTCACGTTGCCGGCGACCTGCTGGAAGTCGCCGTTGGGCTGGTGGGTGACGCCGGTGGACGCGGAGCCGTCCGCGCCGCGGAACGCCGGGTTGGCCGGGCCGCCCACGGGGGTGTGGACGAAGACGTTCCGCGTGGCGCCGCCGTGCCCGGTGAGTTCGACCACGCGGGACAGCTGGGTGCCGGCGGAGTCGACGGAGACGTGGACGCCCGGGCCCACCAGGCGGGTGCCGCCGCCCTGCTGCGGGACCCGGGTGACGCCGGCCAGCTGTTCCCCGTCGAGCCCGCGGATGGTGGCGCCGCCCGCGGCGTCGTTGATGGGCGCGAAGAGGTGGTAGTCGGCCGCGGTCCGGCCGGCGGGCACGGCCGTCGGTGGCGTCGGCAGTCGCAGCACGTGGTGCGTGGCGGCGCCGTTGCCGTCGACGACGAGACGGTTCTGGTTCAGCGTGACGAGATGGTGGCCGTTGATGTGGGTGCCGAGCCCGGTGACGCCGTTGTTCACCACGGACCCGTCGGCGCGCGTCAGGGCCGGGCGGCCGCCGGCCAGTTCGTCGAAGCGGAGCGCCGAGCCGCGGAAGCCCTGGAAGCCGCCGAGGTCGACGTTCCGGTGCACGTTGACGGTGCTCGGCTGGGCGTCGGTGATGCGGACCGTCCAGTCGCGCGAGAGGCCGCCGCCGAGGTCCTGGTGTAGCCGCACCGTGCCCGCCGTGGCGCCCGGCGCGACGGTGATCGGCGCGTTGCCCGGCCGGGTGGCGCCGGTCACGGTCGGTCCGCCGGCGGCCAGGTCGTCGATCCGCAGGTTCGCCTGACCGAACCGGGCGTGCGTGAGGACAGCGGTGCGTTCCATGGAGACCAGCCGGACGCCGGAGCCGTCCACCCGGAAGCTCAGGTCGCGGGTCACGCCGCCGCCGAGGGTCTGGTGGGCCCGGAACAGGCCCTGCGGGTCCCCGGCGCCGCCGCGGGTCGCCTGGATCGGCGCGCCGTTGCCGGTGACGAGCTGGACCTGGCTGACGGCGCCGTTCGCGTCGAAGCTGGTCGCGAAGCGGACGCCGTCGATCCCGTCGGCCCGAAAGCTCACGCTGTGCGCGCCCTGCGCCCCCAGGGGTTGGGGCGTCGGCGTGCTGGTGGGGCCGGCGCCGCCGAGTCCCTGCGTCGGGGCGTGCGACGAGGAGCTGAACGACGGGCCCGGCTGGGGGGTGCCGAGCTGGCTCGTGGCTCCGTTCCCCGGCGGCGGCCCGAACACCTGCGACGGCGTGTTGACCGTCTGCGACCCGCCCGGCAGCGGCGCGCCCTGGGTGATGGGCGGGCTGACGTTCGCCACGTTCTGCGCGGTGTTGGTCGTGGTGGTGTTGCTCCCCGAGCCCAGGTTCTGCAACGGGATGTCGTCCGCGCTGTTGAGCGCGCCCGAACCCTTCGGGGTGAAGACCATGTTGACGATCGGCGCCTGGAAGTAGGACGGCGGCGGGGCGTTGCGGGTCAGGCCCAGTTCCTCAAACGCCCGCCAGATGGCCAGGTCGGGGTTGATGTCCCACAGCTTGCCGCTGAACAGGTCGGAGACCGACCTGCCGCCGCCACCGCCACCACCGACCGCCTTCTCCGGCGTCGGGGCGGGGGCCGGCGGGGTGGCCGCGGTCTCGGGGCGCGCCGCGAGCGGCACGGGGACGGGCTGCGGGGTGGCGGTCACCCCCTCCGCGAGGTGACTGTCGAGCGTCGGCGGCGTGTATCCGGTGCCGGTCGGTCGCGGGCCGTCCGTCGCCTCGGTGAACCGGGTGGCCCCGGTGTCGGCGGCGCCGTTGGTGGGCGCGGTGGCGGAGAGCTTGGCGTCGGCGGGGGCGGGGATGTCGGCCGCCCTGATGCCGCCCGGCACGTCGATGTCGCCGGACCTGACGCCGTTCGACAGCGACACGTCGTTGGTGGCCGGGAGCCCGACCGGCCGCGCCTCGATAGAGCTGATCCTGATGGGGGCCACGCCGTTCATGTTCAGCGTGATGTCGCCGAGGGAGGCCGTCTCGGCGCCCGTCGCCCGCACCGGGGGCGGGGTGGCGGTGACCGGCGTGGTGGTGACGGCGTGCGCCGGGGGCGCCACGGTGACGTCCATCTCCGGCGGTTGGGCGCCGGGCGTCACCGTCGGCGCGTCGTTCAGCGAGTGCTGGAGGCCCTCGCCGAGGTTGATGGAGAAGGAGTTGGTGTTGCTGAGGTTGACGTCAAGCTGGCCGGGGTTGGGCGCGGCGATGGAGACGCCGTCGGGCAGCCCGCCGGTGAGGCTGACGTCGTCCAGCTGCGCGGCGGTGGGCGGGGCGATGTTGACGTTGTCCGCCAGCGCCGGCATCGAGGTGTTGAGGCCCTGGAGCGACGGCGTCTCGACCGGGCCGAGGTCCAGCATCGGGCGGTTGGCACCGGTCAGCGAGACGTCCGGCATGTTCATCGACATGCCCTGGTCGGCGAAGTTCAGCCGGAGCGACGGCATCGAGGGCAGGTTGAGGTCCAGCGCGAGCCCGTCGCCGCCGAGCCGGGGCGCCGTGGTCGGCAGGTTGCCGAGGCCCTGCCCGACGCCGGCGTCGGTGATCCCGGCCGGGTTGAGGTTGGCCGTGGGGATGCTGATGCCGCCCGGCGGCACCAGGCTCATGTCCCCGAGCCGCGGCATGTCGGCGAGCGAGAAGGCAGGCATCCGGCCGTCGGGCGTGGCCGCCGTGACGCTGACGCCGTTCTGGTTGTAGGTCACCCTGATCGGGGTGAACCCGTCCATGTTGATGGTCAGCGTCAGGTCGCCCGTCCTGGCGCCGCCGGCGAAGCCTTCGGGAAGCAGCGGCACGGCGATGCCGACCGGCTGGCCGCCGGGGCCCGCGACGTGCACCACGACGGACGGCGCCGCCGTCCCTACCAGGCCGGTGTTGATCGACGGCATGTCGATGATGTTGCTGCCGAGGCCCGGGCCGGACATCCCGGAGATGCCGATGTCCAGGCCGCGGCCGGCGAAGTGCAGGGAGATCGGCTGTGTCGAGGGCAGGTCGGCCATGGAGAAGCCGCCGCTGCCGTTCGTCACTCCCTGGCCGAACCGGCCCGCGTCGGCGAGGTTGATCACGTGGGCGATGCCGGCGAACGACTGGGTGCCGGCGAACCCGCCCGGCTGGTACCTGGCCAGCTTGGTGGCGTCGACGATCGGCAGGCCGTCCGCCCCGAAGCCCCTGATGGCCCGGATGTCGATGACGTTGCTGCCCTGGACGAAGGCGCCCGTCCTGAACTGGTTCGCCAAGCCGCGGTTGACGAGCGAGATGTTGAACGCCCGGCCGAGGCCGCTCAGCGAGAAGGTGCGGCCCATCTCGGCGGCGTTGACCGGGGCGATGATCGCCAGCGGCCCGAAGCCCCTGAAGTGGGAGACGACGTAGCCGCCGAACCCGGTGGCGTTGTTGATCCGGTAGAGGGCGGTGCTGCCGGTCCAGCGGGTGATGTTGATGGCGGACTGGCCGAGGCCGACCAGGCCGTTGGCCGCCCAGCCCGACCGCAGCGTGTCCAGCGCGAACCCGGTGAAGTGCCCGACGCCGCGCAGACCGTTGAACCCAGAGACGGCCAACCAGGCGATGCCACGGCCGAACTGCATCGGCACCCAGAGCATCCCCCGGCCCACCAGGTCCGTCAGGTAGATGAACTTCCCCAGGTTGCTCATGTGCTTCATGGGGGCGAAGGTGGTCTTCCCCCAGTTCTTGAAGGTCGAGCCGATCTTCGTGATGTTGATGCCCCGGGTGGTGGGCACCAGCACGCCGATGATCGACAACACCAGTTCGGTGATGCTGGCGTTTCCGTTGGCGAAGTCGATCGCGGTCTTGACGAGCAGCGCGGCGTTGAGGGCGAGGGCCGCGAGCGCGACCGGGCCGCCGAGGATGATGGCCGGCAGGATCAGCGCGATCGCGAAGAAGGTCAGGAACTTCCAGAACTCGGCGCACTCGTCGACGGGCGAGGGGATGTCGTAGGCGGCGGAATTCAGCGCCTCGCCGGCCGTCTGGGCGGCGCTCTCCAGCGCTTCGCGAGCCTCCTCGGCCTTGCCCTTCTGGGTTTCCCGCCCCTCCTCGTCGTCCTCGTCGAGACCCTGCGCGGCGGTCAGCGCGGCGTCCGCGATGCCCTGCTGCTCGATCATGGCCGAGCGGTAGGTGACCAGCGCGTCCTGGACGGCCTGGTGGGCGTCGCGGAAGCCGTCGATGTAGTTGCGCAGCCGGTTGTCCATCAGGTCGCGCAGCGCGTCGGCGGTCTTGCCCTTGAACGTCGTGCTGTGCGAGTTCATCAGCTCGGTGAGGCCCGAGTCGATCTCGTTGGCGATGGTGAGGAGTTCGGCCTGCGAGTCGATCAGCGACTGGAGCTCGTCCGGGTCGCCGGGCGTCGGGTCCTCGCCCAGGTTGAGCGCGCTCCAGTCCGGTGGGCGGGGCATGACCTGGGTCCCTCTCCTTCTCGCTGCGTCTCGTCGCTTCTCGTTGCCGCGGGGGCGTCGGTGACGTCCCTCGCAAGCTCCACGCGCGAACGGGCTCCGGGGTTCACTTCCGCGATCGGCCTGAACCTTCCCCGCGGCTGGTGCGTGGAGGGTGAGAAGGCGCTCCCCACGCGGGGAGTCGAGGAACACCGGGCCAGGGAGGCACGTATGCCCGACTTCGCGATGGACTACGAGGAGCTCTACGCCATGCAGCGCGGCATGCACGCGCTCGCCGACCAGGCGGGCGACGGCGGCGGCAGCGGCAAGTTCGCGGAGATGGGGAACCGTTCCGCCTCCGAGAACACGGCGATCTTCGGCTCCAGCTATCTGGCCACCCAGTTCGGCGTGTTCTTCCGGATGTCCAAGTCCCGCACCGAGAAGGCCACCGAGAAGCTGCGGCAGTTCGGCGACACCTTCGAGGGGGTGGCGACGGCGCTGTTCCAGCAGGACTCGGAGATCGCCGCCGGCGCGGCGGCCGCGTCGGCCAAGTCCGAGTTCAACCGTTGGCTGGACGAGAAGGAGCGGCACGACAACTGGGTCGAGGCCACCGAGGAGTGGAACAACTACCTGGAGAGCATCGGCGCCGCCGACTACTTCAGCGAGCACCCGGACGCCGAGATGGGCAAGGTGTGCGCGGAGGACGACCGGCCGTCCTTCTGCGACCAGTGGGAGCAGGACCTCGACGACGGGACGGCGCCCCAGCAGCCGAGCCCCGAGGAACCGCCCATCCCGGACGAGAACCCGCCGAGCCGCATGCAGTTCACCAACGCGGACGGCTCCACGACCGAGGTCACGCTCTCGTACAACGAGGACTACCAGATCCAGAGCGAGACCTCGACCACCACCCTGCCGGACGGCGAGACCTTCACGCAGACCACCGACTACACGTACGACGACGACGGCAACGTCACCTCGGAGGAGGTGACCGTCACCCTGCCGGACGACTCGGAGACGAAGACCGTCACCGACTACACGTACGACGAGAACGGCGAGGTCATCACGGAGAACGCGACGACCACGCACGACGACGAGGAGACGACGTCGGTCACCGAGTACGAGGGCGAGCGCACCCCCGGCCTGAGCTACGACGACCGCGACTACACCGTCACCACCGAGAACTCGGACGGCACCACGACCGTCGAGGACATCACGATCAACGAGGACGGCTCCGGGACCCGCACCGTCACCGAGACCGACGAGGACGGGAACGAGACGACCACCACGTACACCCGTGAGGGACCCGGGAACCGGTGGATCGAGGACGACTGACGCCCGAGCGACCTCCAGCGACCTCCAGCGACTTCTCCGCACCGAGCATCCGACCAAGCGACCGAGGGAGACCCGGCGATGCCCAACATCAGCATCACCTACCAGGACGTGGACAGCGCCGCCACGGCCATGCGCACAAGCAACGAGACCGTCATCCAGCCGGCCGCCGACGCCGCCAAGGCGGCGGTCGATGACGCGCTGGCTAACCACCTGATCATGCCGAACACCGGCGGCGTGCTCACCCAGAAGTACACCGAGTTCCACACTCAGTTGACCGAGCTGATCACCAACATCAGCTCCTTCGCCGACCAGTTCGTCGCGATCAAGGACGGCATGATCGACCTCGACGAGCAGATGGCGAACAACCTCAACAACCCGCCGGCGCAGTAGCGGACCACCGCGACCCCACCAAACTCCCACCTCGAACGAAGGAGGCGACCATGGCGGACCTCTCCGCCGACTACGCGGGCATCCTCGACACCACGACGAAGCTCAGCACCCAGTGCGGGATCATCATCCCCGAGATCTACAGCCTGATGGCCGAGGTCAGCACCCTGCTGGACAACGGTCTCTACCTGGAACAGGCCAGCCCGGCCCTGAAGACCGCGTACGAGGAGTTCAGCAGGTCGCTGCAGTCGGCGGCCGGCAACCTCCAGATATTCGCGAACATCTTCACCGGCATCAAGGAGAGCCTGCAGAACAACGACGCGGAGCTGTTCGCCTCCACGCTCTCCAGCCTGGACGGCGAGGGCGGCTACGAGGTGACGGCCGAGGACTTCACCACCACTCCCCCGGACCCGCCGGCGTGGAACGACGCCAACAACATCGGCGGCACGCCGGTCACCTGGAACGAGGACCGCACGCAGCTCACCGGCCACGGCAGCTGACGACCTCCGCCGAACCGGACGGCGGCCGTGCCCTATGACGGGCTCGGCCGCCGCAGGTGCTCCCGCGCCCACTCCTCGAAGGTGGTGAGCGGGATGCCGAGCTCTCGCGCGAACGCGGGGCGGGCCGGCTGGCCGGCCACGTTCAGCCAGGCGCCCGAGGCGCCCATCGCCGGCATGCCGGCGGCGACGGCCTCCTCCTCCGTCATCTCCGGCGCGGACAACGCCACGCCAAGCGCCCGTGACAGCACCTCGGCGACCTCCGTCATCGAGAGGTGGTCGCTCGCCAGCTCCAGCTCGACCCCGTGGAACCGCTCCGGCGCCGCGAAGGCCGCGGCCGCCGCCGCGCCGATGTCCCGGGCTGCGACCAGGGACAGCCGGGTGTCGGGCCTCAGCAGGGTCACGATGCCGCCCTCGATCCCGCGCGGGAAGAGGTACGCCATGGAGGGCAGGAAGTTCTCCATGAAGAAGGCCGGCTTGAGGATCGTCCAGCGCGGGAAGCCGGCCTCGCGCACCCGGTCCTGGATCGCGGCCTTGGCGTCGAGGCTGGGCGCAATGAAATCCCAACGCCCCTCCGTCCAGCCGGGCACCGCGGTGTGCTGACCGGCACCGGAGACGGACGTGTGCACGAACTGCGGCACCCCGGCGGCCTTCGCGCCCTCGACGAGGTTGACGCCCTGGGCCACCTCCCCCGCGAAGTCGAAGGCCTCCCCGTCGAACGCCGGCATCTGCACGGAGAACACGGCGCGGGCGCCCTCCGCCGCCCTCGTGACTGACCCGCGATCGTGGAGATCGCCGGCCACCAGCTCGGCGCCGAGCGCCTCGACGGCCCTGGCCCGGTCGGCGGCCGGGTCCCGGACCAGAGCGCGGACCGGGACGCCCGCCGCGAGCAGGGCCCGGGCGGTGGCGCCGCCCTGCCGGCCGGTGGCGCCGGTGACCAACACGGGTGCGGATTCAGTGGACATGGCTACTCCTCGAATAAGTGGCGGGCCCCACCATTTCTACCTCGGTAAGATATGGCGGGCCCCGCCACTTAGCAACCTCGGAGGTGACGCCATGGCCGACCACCGCCAGCGCGCGGACGCCCGACGCAACCACGCGCGGATCCTCGCCGTAGCCGAGGCGGAAGTCGCCGAGCACGGCGCCGACGCCTCCCTGGAACAGATCGCCCGCACCGCGGGCGTCGGCTCCGCGACCGTGCGCCGCCACTTCCCCACCCGCCGCGCGCTGCTCGAAGCGGTCTCCCGCACCCGGATCGAGGCCCTGTGCGCCCGCGCCCACGCCCTGGCGGACGCCGAGGACACGCGGGCCGCGCTGCTTGAGTGGCTGAGCGAGGTCGTCGCCTACTGCGCCTCCATCCGAGGCCTCGCCGCCGCGCTCGCCCACGACGGCGCCGCGCCCGACTCGGTGTACGAGAACAGCTGCACGGCCGCGATCGAGACGGCCGGCACCCCCCTGCTGCGCCGCGCCGCCCACGACGGCGCGGTGGCGCCGAGCGTCACCATCACCGACCTGATCACCCTGATCGTCGGCATCGCCCTGGCCACGGAACACCATCCCGACCCCGCCACCGAGGCCGACCGCCTCTTCCGCCTGGCGGTGGCGGGGTTGAGTCCCCAGGGCTGAGCCCGGGAAGGTGACCCGGCCAGGACGGCGCCCGCTTGTATAGGTCCAGTTCTTATAAGTGGACCTACACAAGCGCCGCCCGAGGCGGTCCGGTGTGCCGAGCCAGACGCGTTGCCGCTGAGGGATGACGGACGGCCACAACCCTTCGGTCCTTGTCAACGGCGACCGTGGTGGGCGATCAGGGTCTCCTCGCGGCGGACACTCTTGCCCTGGACCGAGAACCGAACACGCTCAGACGGGCAGGTTCCACCCCGGCCCGTCCGGCGAGCCGAGCCAGACGTGTTGCCCCTCGGGGCTGACGGTGAGTCCGAACCCGGAGGGGTGCGGGGAGCCCTCCGCCTGCCAGGTCAGGATGGCGTCCTCCACGGCGTTCCACAGCGGCAGCGGACCGCTCGCCCGGAAGGAAGTCGACCAACCCGCGGGGCGGGCGGTCATGCGGGCGAGCGATCAATGAATGAGATGTAGCCGGGCAGGAGGCGCCCCACGGCGTGGCCGTCGTCGTCAATCGTGAGGCGCGAGCACGCGCCGCAGTGCCTCGGGAGAGTCGGTCATGGTGCGGCGCCTCTCTGCACGAGCACCTCTTCAACCGTCACGCGAAGTCGAGCGCCCCCGACTTCGCGGCCTTGATGAACGCTGTCCAGGCAGCGGAGGAGGTCTGAGTCGAGGGGATGGATCGGTCCTTGGTGTCCCGGACGGCGACCACGGCGATGTCGGAGACCCGGCCGATTTCCCCGAGTCGATGGCCATCACGGCGCGCATCGAGGCCGGCCGAACGGACTGGAACGGGACGTGGCGCGGCCGGCACCGGGACCTGTCCCTGCACGAGATCGAAGCCGTCTACTACCGTCGTCCCGGCCGCCACCGCCTGCGTCCGGGGCTGAGCCAGGGTGACGCGCGCTGGGCCGGAGAGGAAGCTCGGGCCGGATTCCATGGCGTGTTGTCCACCCTGTGCTGCCTGTGGGTGAACCATCCGTGCCACAACGAGGCGGCCGACGTGGCCCCCGCCGCCCTGGCTGCGGCGACTCGCTGCGGCCTCCCCGTCCCGTCCACCGTCATCACGACCTCAACGAGGCACGGGAGTTCGAGAGAGCGCTGCCCGGTCGGGTCGCCACTTACAAACCGTCGGCCGCCGCCGGCCCGGTCTCACACAACGGCCGGGCCCAGGCGGTCTGGACGAGCCGCGTTCACGCAGACGACCTGGCCGAGGACGTGGCCCGCACCGCCCACCTCTTCCAGCGGTGGATCGACAAGGCGTATGAGGTACGACTCACGGCAGTCGGCAACCGGCACTTCGCCGCCGAGATCCACGCTGGATCGGCCGCGTCGCGCATCGACTTCCGGCGGGACTACGACTCCCTCACCTACCGACCGTGCACCGTCCCGAGGGGCATCGCCGAGGGCGTCGAACGTCTGATGGCAGCCTTCCATCTCCGCTACGCCGCCATGGACTTCCTCGTTGATCAGGACGGCGACTGGTACCTCGTCGACCTCAACCCCAACGGCCAGTACGGCTTCATCCCCGACATCCGCGAGCCCATCACGCAGGCGCTCGCGGACCTGCTGGAAGGACGACATCGATGACAGCCACATCGCAGGACGCCCGTAGCCGAATGGTGCGTGCCCTGATCAACAGCGGCGACCTCCGCTCACCGGCCTGGTGCCGCGTTCGAGGCCGTCCCCCGCGAGATGTTCGCCCCCACCTTCGTCATGCGCGGCGACAAGCACAAGCGCGCCTACACCCCAGGAGACCCGGGCTACATCGAGGCGGTCTACACCGACACCTCGCTCGTCACGCGTTGGGACAGCGCGGGGTGCCGACGAGTTCCTCCACCATGCCCTCGCTCATGGCCCGCATGCTCGAAGCCATCCCCCCTCAGGACGGCGCGAGCGTCCTGGAGATCGGCACCGGCACCGGCTACAACACCGCTCTGCTGTGCCACCGACTCGGCGCCGACCACGTCACGACCATCGACGTCGAGCCGAACCTCACCGCCGCCGCTCGCGAACGGCTGGCCCGACTCGGGCACAAGCCCACCGTCGTCACCGGCGACGGCAGGGCCGGCCATCCCGAACGCGCCCCGTATCACGCCATCCTCGCCACCTGCGGCGTGCGACGGGTCCCGACGGACTGGTTGCGGCAGCCCAGGCCCGGTGGCGTCCTCGTCACCAACATCGGGGCCGGAATCGTGCGCCTGGTCCGGAACGAGCACGGCAGCGCGGAAGGCCGGTTCCTGCCTGAGACCGCCGCGTTCATGCTCGCGAGGCCCGGACCCGAGCAGGACGCCGAGAACGGTGTGCGCCACCTGGACCTCGCGCTCGGCGAGGAGGTCGAGGTGCTCACCGACACCATCCCCACCACGCCCGAGGACGCCGACCGCTTCTTCGCCGATCTGGTCCTGTCCGACTCCTTGGATCTCACGCTGCGCCAACCGGACGTGCTGACGGTGACGCTCACCAAGGAGGACGGGACCAGCCACCACTGCCTCATGGACCCGGCGACCCGCTCCTGGGCCCGGGTCACGCCGGTCGGCGGCGTGACCGTGTGCGTTGAGCGCGGCGGTCCTCGGGACCTGTGGCGAGAGCGGGCTGACATCCTCAGCCACTGGATCAGGGCCGGTCGCCCCGGACCCGCCGGGTATGGCCTGCGCGTCGCGGCGGACGGCCACCACACGCTCTGGCGGGACGGCGCGGCGGGCCGGGAGAGCTGGCCCCTCCCGGGCTGAGGAGCGAACGCCGCGGCCCGGCCCCCGCGGCGGCCGGGCGTGGGGGTTACTCCTGGAGAACGGTCAGGGGGATCTGGATGGCGACCGGGCGGCCCTGGCCTGTCTCT
>NZ_SMKC01000073.1 GCF_004348315.1 Streptomyces sp. 8K308
AGCCGCCGGCGCCAGGTGGCCGAGAGTTCGTGGAGCCACCGCGCCGACGCGTCGAGCGGGGCCGGGCGCACCCGGTACAGGACCTCCCGACCGGCCCGGCCGCCGGCGACCAGGCCCGCGTCGCACAGCACCTGGAGGTGCTTGGCGACGGCCTGCCGGGAGACCGGGAGGCGGCCGGCGAGCGTCGTGGCGCTGGCCTCGCCGGCCTCGAGCAGCGCGTCGAGGAGCATCCGGCGCGTCGGGTCGGCCAGTGCGACGAGGACGGGTCCGATGTCGCGCTGGTCGTGGCTCATGAGGTCACATCCTCCGGGTGGGGCCCCCGATTGTCCATCAAGTTGGCGTCCGGTAACCGGACGCAACCAGCCGGTAGCGCCCCGGCGCCCCCGGCTACCATGCGGGCATGCCTGACGCCCTCACGATCCGCACGGTCCTGGGAGACATCGACCCCGGCGAGCTGGGGGTATGCGACGCCCACGACCATCTGTTCCTGCGTTCTGCGCTGCTGCCTGGTCAGGAGTTGGACGATCCGGTGGCGGCGGTCGAGGAGTTGCGGGCGTTCGCGGCGGCCGGCGGGCAGGCGGTGGCGCAGTGGACGCCGTTCGGGATGGGGCGCAGGGCGGGTCGGCTCGGCGAGGTGTCGCGGGCGGCCGGGGTGCACGTGATCGCGGCCACCGGCTTCCACCAGGTGGCGCACGAGGGCGAGTTGCTGACGGAGCGGGTGGCCGGGCGGCTCGCCGAGCTGTTCGTGGACGAGTTGGTGCGCGGCCTGCGCAACGACGACGACCCGGACGCCCCCATGGGGACGGCGCGGGCCGGCATGATCAAGGTCGCGGGCGCCTTCCACGGGCTCGACGCGCACGCCCGCGCCGTGATGACGGCGGCCGCCGAGGCGCACCACGCGACGGACGCGCCGATCGGGGTGCATCTGGAGGGCGGCACGGCGGCGATGGACGTACTCGCGCTGCTGTGCGAGCGGTTGGACGTGCCGCCTGAACGGGTGATCCTCGGCCACCTCAACCGCTCCCCCGATCCCCGGGTGCACCGGCAGGCGGCCGAGGCGGGCGCCTTCCTGGCGTTCGACGGCCCGTCGCGCGCCCACCACGCCACCGACTGGCGGCTGTTGGACGCGCTGGCGGCGCTCTGCGAGGCGGGCCACGCCGACCGGCTGCTGCTCGGCGGCGACACCACCACGGCCAGGGCCCGGGCCACGGCCGGCGGCGAGGGCCCGGGACTGCCGTTCCTGCTGACGACGCTGCGTCCGCGCGTGGAGCGCGAGTTGGGCGCGCGGGTGGCGAACGCGATGTTCGTCGACAACCCGGCCCGGGCCTTCGCGGCCGACTGGAAAAGCCGCTGAGCCCTTCCGCGTCGGCGCTCAGCTCAGTCCAGCAGCGCTGTCGTCCACAACGCGGTGCGCCGCTCGACGTATTCGGCGTCGGACCGCCAGGCGTCACCGTGGCCGGTGCGCCAGTGAGTGGCCCAGGGTTCGTTGCCCTGCGCCGCCTGGTCGCGCAGGAAGTCGTGCATGGCGCGGGTGCGGGTGACCAGCAGCGGCACCAGGGCGCGGCGCTCGCACTCGTCGAGGCGGTAGGCGTCCACGAAGGTCCGCAGGCGGGCGGCGGCCATCCGATCCTGGTACTGGTAGGCGAGGTTGGCGGTGAGCTGGACGAAGCCGCGCGCCGCGTAGGCCAGGTCCCACAGCCGGGTGCCGGGGCCCGCGCCGTCCCAGTCGATGATCGTCCAGGTGTCGGTTGGCTCGTCGACGACCAGGTTCCAGGGGGCGAGGTCGTGGTGGGCGATGATGTCGGGGTTCTCGACCGGGATCACCGGCCGCCAGTCGGCGTCCGGCGGCGGGGTGAATTCGGCGACGGCGTCGTGGTAGTCGCGGATCAGCCGGGCCACGTGGGCGAGGCGGTCGGCGGGGGCCAGCAGGTCCATCCGGTGGGCCCACGGCGTGACACCCGGCGCGAACGTCAGCACCTCGCGGCCGCGTTCGTCAATCCCGAGCGGGCGGGGCGCGTGGCGGAAGCCGACCGCGTGCAGGTGGCTGAGCAGGGCGTGCACGGCCGGGGTCCACGGCCCCGCGGGGCGGCGCACGGTGTCGCCGGCACGGACGACGCCGGCGCTGACGTTGCCACCGGTCAGTGGCGTCTCTTCGGTCGCACGAGGCATGGCGGGCAGTGTCGCACGGGCGGACTTCGCGGCGCGTGCGGATTTCGGACCGGACCGGGCCCTGGCCGAGCGGCCTACGCGGGCCCTAGCCGGGCAACCTGCGCGGCGAGGCCGGGCCCTGGCGGGCGGCCTACGCGGCCAAGGCCATGACCGGGTGACCTACGCGGCGCCAAGCCGCCGGCCCGGCGGCGGAGCCGGAGGCCCTGGCCGAGCGGCGGAGCTGCCCGGGGCCGGAGGGCCGCCGGCCCTCGCCGCCGTCGGGTGTGGGCACGCCGGCGGCCGGGGTGGCCGACCGGTGCGGGGCGCCCAGGCGTCCGGGTCCGTGGTCCGGTGGGGCGACCGCGCGGCGCTGCGCGGACGCCCCTGGCCCCGCGGCTCCGCCGCGGGGCCAGGGGGGCGCCGGCCCATCCGGCCAACGAGGCCGGCGGCGGCGCGCGGCCTCAGAGAACTACCGCTTGTTGCCCGCCAGTTCGGCCGTAGGGGCCGGCAGGGCCGCCGGTGGTGCCTCGCGGAGGCCGAAGCGTTCGTGCAGCCGCTTGAGCGGGCCGGGGGCCCACCAGTTGGCGTCGCCGGCCAGGCGCATCGCGGCGGGGACCAGGACGGTTCTGATCAGCAGCGCGTCGACCAGGACCGCGAGGGCCATGCCGACGCCGAGCTGCTTCAGGAAGACCACGCTGCCGGTGACGTAGGCGGCGAAGGTGAGGGCCAGGATGCCGGCGGCGGCCGTGATCAGCGGCGCGCTGCGCTGGATGCCGGCGGCCACGGCCGCCGTGTTGTCGCCGGTGCGGTCGTACTCCTCCTTGATGCGGGCCATGATGAACACCTCGTAGTCCATCGAGAGCCCGTACGCGATGCAGAACATCAGGATCGGGATGCTCGGTTCCATCCTGCCGGCCGGGGTGAAGTCCAGCAGGCCCGACAGGTTGCCGTCCTGGAAGACCCAGACGAGGGAGCCGAACATCACGGTGAGGCTGAGGACGTTGGCGACCGTGGCCTTGGCCGGGATGAGCACGCTGCCGGTCATCAGGAAGATGATGACGAAGGTGACCACCAGGATGATGGCGACGACCAGCGGGAGCCGGTCGAGCAGGGCCTCCCTGAAGTCGGTCATGGCGGCGGGGAATCCGCCGACCAGCACGTCGTAGGGGGCGTCGACGGCACGGATGTCGGCGACCAGTTCTGTCATGTCGCCCTCGAGCGCGGCCCGGTCGGCGAGCACGGTGATCCGGACGGCGTCCTCGGTGGCGAACCGCGCGAGGTCGGCCGGGGCTTCGGCGACGAGGCCGCCGTCCACGTAGGTGCCGGTCGGTCCCTCCACCTGGAAGACGCCCGGCTGTTCGGAGAGCCGGGCGGCGTACTCGTCGGTGTCGGCACCGGTCGGCTCGGCGACGCCGGTGGCGACGATCTGCAGGCCGTCGGTGACCTCGGTCGGGAAGTTCTCGCGGATCTGCTCCTGGGTGACCCGGCTCGCGGCGTCGGACGGCAGCACCCGCTCGTCCGGCAGGCCGAACTGGGCACCGAGGAACGGAGCGCCGAGTGCCAGCAGCACGACCAGTACCGGCAGGCCGTAGAGCAGCGGCCGGCGCATCACGCGCAGCGTGGAGCGGTACCAGCGACCCTGCGTCACGTCGGTCGTGGTGGCCGGCGGACGGGGCCGCAGCACCCGGTGGCCGACGGCGGCGAGCGCGGCCGGCAGCAGCACGACGGCGCCGAACGCGGCCGTCAGCACGACGGCGATACCGCCGTAGGCGAAGGACTGGAGGAAGGGGAAGGGGAACGCGAACAGCGCGGCGAGCGAGGCGGCCACGGTGATGCCGCTGAACAGCACGGTGCGTCCGGCGGTCTCCACGGTGCGGGCCGCGGCGTCCAGCTTGTCGCGGCCGGCCGCGCTCTCCTCCCGGAAGCGGGCGATGACGAACAGGCTGTAGTCGATGCCGAGTCCGAGGCCGAGCACCAGCGCCAGGTTGGCGGCGAAGGTGGAGACCTCGACGAACGCGGTGACGCCGCGCAGGATGGCCAGCGTGGCGAGCACCGAGAACAGGCCGACGCCCAGGGTGAGTCCGGCCGCCGACCAGCGGCGGTAGGCCCACACGAGCAGCACGAGCACGACCGGGATGATGACGGCCTCGGCGCGCAGGAAGTCCTGCCGCGACTCGTCGCTCACCTGCCGGAAGATCTCGTCCTGGCCGCCTGGCTGGACGGTGATCAGCGCCTCGTCCCGGGTGAACTCGGGCGAGACGTTCGCGAGTTCCTCGCGGACCTCGGTGGCGTCGCCGGCCATCCAGGCGACGATCAGGGCCTGGGAGCGGTCCTCGCTGGCCAGGGTCGGGGTGTTGCCGCGGGTCCAGTAGGAGCCGACGGTGGTGACCATCGGCTCCTGGGCCAGCTCCTCGGTCAGCGCTCTGCCCGCATCGGCCACCGCCGCGTCGTCGACCGTGCCCTCCTTCGCCGTGACGAGCAGCAGGAAGTTGGGGCTGCCGTCGCCGAACTCCTCGCGCAGTACGTCCTCGGCTCGGTCGGACTCCGAGCCGGGCGCCTCGAAGCGGGACAGCGACAGGGCGCTCTGGGCGCCGGCGCCGATCGCGGCGGCGATCGCGAAGAGGATCGCCCCGACGATGAGCACGGCGCGGCGACGCCGGGTGGCCAGGCCGCCGAGCCGACTCAGCGGCGGCGGTGATGCGGACATGAACGTGACTCCTCGGTGTCAACGGGGCCGTTGGCCACTTGAGCAACGGCCAACGGCTGTGGGGTGGTCGATCGCCGTCGCGATCAAGCCGGGCCACTGCCCGTCTGGGCGATGACCCGGCGGCTGCCGTCGTCACTCAACCGCCTTGGCGGTCGAGCCGGGCCACTGCCCGCTTCGGGCAGTGGCCGACGGCTGCTGTCGGGCTCAACCTCCTTGCCGGTCGAGCCAGTCGGCGGCGAGGTCGAAGGCCTGCTGGGCCTCGATCGCCTGGTTGATGTAGTGGCCGGCACCGGGGATCTCGACGACCTCGGTGTCGGGGCTGCTGGTGAACAGGGCTCGGTGCTCCTCGCCGCCCTCGACGCGGGCGCTCTCCGCGCCGTACATGAACAGCACCGGCACGTCGATCTCCGAGACGTGCTGGACGTCCATCAGCACGCCGCCGAGCTGGGAGACCATGTCGCCGCACGGGTGGGCGTTCTGCAGGGGCAGGGAGAGTTCGAGCACCTCGGGTTCGGTCTCGGTGAAGTTGCCGGTCTCGAACTCCTCGGTGCCGAGGTCGTAGTAGGCGTACCCGTCGTTGCCGCCACGTAGGCAGGTCTGGAGCGAGGTGAAGAACCGGGCGTTGGCCTCCGGGGTGAGCCCGAGGTCCGTCCAGTCCATGATCATCAGGCCGTCGACGGCGTGGAAGGAGTAGGCGGCGATCTGGATGATCTGGCCGCCGTTGGACTGGCCGGCGAGGAAGACCCGCTCGAACGACGGGGTCTCGTCGCCGGGCAGCGCGTCCGGGTCGCCGACCTCGTAGGAGCCGTCGCGGAGTTGCTCGGTGATCTGGTGGGCCATGTCGGCCTGGCCGCCGATGCAGGAGCCGAGCCCGTTGGGCTGGTCGCTCGAGTCGTAGCCGAGCCGGTCGATGGTCAACGAGGCGTGGCCGCGCAGCGCGAGCTCCTCGGCGTAGTGGTAGCCCTCGGCATCGGTCCGCCAGTACCACTCGCCGCCGGCGATGCCGTGCTCGTAGAGGGTGATCGGGGTCTCCTCGCCGGCCGCCTCGCCCTCCAACAGGGCGCGGGGGGCGGTGAGATGACCGCGGATGGTGTAGGTCTCGCCGTCCACGGCACAGGCGGCGAGGGTGCGGTTCTGGTTGACGACGGTGAAGGAGACGGGCACGTCGACGATGTCGGCGGCCGCCATCCGTTCCTGGGTCGCCTGGGCGGCGGCCTCGGCGTCGACCTCGGCGGCCCTGGCCTCGGCGACCGGGTCGGCCACGGTGGGCGGCTCGGAGGCGACGGCGAGGGCCCAGTAGGCGGGGCTGAGCGCCAGCAGCGTGGCGGCCGTCCCCAGGGCGATGTTCTTGCCTTTCATCCAACGGGGCATACTGCGGGGCATGTCTACGGCCTCCTAGCTGCGTGCGGACGGGGGAGCGTGCGCTGGCTCATGCGGCGGCCCCCCTGGTCGAGTCGAGGATCCCGGCGGCCCGGTACCACGCGGCCTCGTCCGCGAAGGTCTGCGCCAGCGGGCGGAAGGAGACGCCGAGTTCACGCTCGGCGCGGGCGGAGGTGATCCGGGTGCGGTTGCCGTCGAGCAGCACCCGCACCCCCTCGCGGGTGGCGATGGGCGGCTGGCGCCGCAGCTTGGCCGAGAGTTCGAGCACGGTGGCGAAGGCGAGGGCCGCGCCGGCCGGCACCTCGCGGGGCGCCGGCACGCCGACGGACTCGGCCACCCCGCCCACGGTGCTGGCCAGCCGCTGCCAGCGGCCGGCGACGATGTAGCGGCGCAAACTCTCGCCGCTCTCGGCCGCCCGCAGCAGCGCCGCGGCCACGTCGCGAACGTCCACCACGTGGTTGCCCGCCCTGGGCACGGCCCGCAGCTGCCGTCTGGCGACGGAGAGGAAGAGCCGGCCGGCCGAGGTGGGGCCGACGTCGCGCGGGCCCCACATCCAGCCGGGCAGCACGATCGGCACCCGCAGGCCCGGCTCGTCGGCGCAGAACTCGCGGATCGACTCCTCGGCCCGCACCTTGCTCGCACGGTAGGAGTTGCGCTCCCAGCCGGGCGGCGGGGGCGCCGACTCGTCGGCCGGCGCCTCCTGCGTCCCCGGGGCCAGGGTGGTGATGGAGCTGGTGTGCACCACCACCGGCACCCCGGCGTCCACCGCCTCCCGCAGCAGCTGTCGCACCGCATCCACGTTGGTGCGGAACAGCAGCGGCAGGTCGGGGTCCGGCTGGTAGTACTCGCGGAAGTAGGCCGCCGTGTGGATCACGGCGTCGGCGCCGACCAGCCAGGGGCGGTAGCTGGCCGGGTCGTTGACGTCGCCGACGGCCAGGGACAGGTTCTCGTGGTCGGGCAGCAGCCGCCGCGCCTTGTCCGGGTCGCGGACCAGGGCCACGGCCTCGCGCCCCTCGGTCAGCAACTGCTCGACGACGGCCGTGCCGAGCAGCCCCGTCGCTCCGCTCACGACGACGCGGTGGGGTGCGTTCTGGCTCACTCGCCCTCTCCTTTCGCCCCGCCGTGCCGGGAGCCGTGGCCGCCGGCACGGCCGCCCGTGCGGCCGGCCGCCGCAGGGGGGTTCGCGCCGCTCATGGGGCGTCCTCCAGTACGGCTTCCTGCTTCCGCGGCCTGGCCGGTGGCTCGCCGGCCGTCGACGGCGGCCCAGGCGGCTCGGGGACCTCCTCGCGGAGGCCGAACCGTTCCTGGAAGCGGCGCAGCGGGGCTGGCGCCCACCAGGTGAGCCGGCCGCCGAGCCGCATCACGGCGGGCAGCAGCAGGCCGCGGACGAGCGTCGAGTCGACGATGACGGCGAGCGCCACGCCGAGCCCGAGCATCTTGGTGTTGGTGATGCGGGAGGTGCCGATGGCGACCAGCACCACGGACAGGATCAGGGCGGCGGCCGTGATGACGCCGCCGGTGCGCTGCACGCCGGCCACGATGGCGCCCGGGGAGTCGCCGGTGCGGCGGTACTCCTCGGTGACCCGGGAGAGCAGGAAGACGCCGTAGTCCATGGAGAGGCCGAAGGCGACGCAGAACATCAGCACCGGCAGCGTGACCTCGATGGTGCCGGTCGCCGTGAAGCCGAGCGCCCCGGACAGGTTGCCGTCCTGGAAGACCCAGACGACGGCGCCGAACATGGCCGACAGGCTCAGCGCGTTGAGCACCACCGACATCACCGGGATCAGCAGGCTGCCGGTGAGCAGGAACATCAGCAGCAGCGAGGCGCCGACGATGATCAGCAGCGCCCAGCCGAGCCGCGAGGAGATCGCCTGCTTGCTGTCCTCAAGCACGGCCGCGTCGCCGCCGACCATGGTCTCGAAGGCGCGGAAGTCGGCCTGGCCCGCCAGGTCGCGGGCGCCGAGCACGATCTCCTGCGCCTCGGCCGAGCTGACCTCGATGCCGGACTCCGGCACCACCGACAGGTGGCTCATGCCCTCGTGGGCGCGCAGCGCGTGGGCCGGGGTCTCGGAGACGGTGCGCACGCCGTCCTCGTAGGTGCCGACCGGGCTGTCGACCGAGGAGACGCCCGGCAGTTCGGAGAGCCGGAGGGCAAACGCCTCGATGCCCTCCGCGTCGCGCTCCGAGTCAGCCTGGCGGGCGACGAGTTCGACGGTGGCGGTGGCGCTCGAGTCGAAATCGTCCCTGATGATGTCCTGCGCCACCCTGGCCTCGGCCGTCTCGGGCAGCTGCCGGTCGTCGGTGGTGCCGAACTCGACGCGCAGGAACGGGAGTCCGACGACGACCAGGACGACGGTGGTGCCGATCGCCACCAGCGGTGCGTGCTTCACCGCGGTGGCGGCGATCCGCCGCCAGGCGCCGCCGTCGTCGGTGACGGCGGCGGTGGCCGGGGCGCGGCGCCGCCGTACGCGCAGCGCGTCGACCCGGTGGCCGAGGAGCAGCAGCACGGCCGGCAGCAGCACCAGGGCCGCGGCGGCGGCGAGCAGCACCACGCTGATGCCGGCGTAGGCGAAGGAGCGCAGGAAGTAGAGCGGGAAGACCAGCATCGCCGACAGCGAGACGGCGACGGTGAGCGCCGAGAACAGCACGGCGCGGCCGGCGGTCCGCACGGTCCTGGCGACGGCCTCGCGCGGGGCGAGACCGCCGGCCAGCTCCTCGCGGTAGCGCCGCACGATCAGCAGGGCGTAGTCGATGGCCAGGCCGAGGCCGAGCGCGGTGGTGAGGTTCTGCGCGAAGATCGAGACGTCGGTGAACTCGGTGACGACGCGCAGCGCCGCGTTGGTGCCGAGGATGGCCACCACGCCCACGCCGAGCGGGAGCAGGGCGGCGACCACGCCGCCGAACACCAGGATGAGGATGATGAGGGTGAGCGGCAGGGCGATCAGTTCGGCGGTGAGCAGGTCCTCCGAGATGGTCTCCTGGACCTCGCCGATGGCGGCAACGGTGCCGCCGATTCGCACCTCCACCCGCTCGGTGCCCTCGGGGGCGCCGCGGAAGTCGGGTTCGAGCCGTTCCAGGACGGCCTGGGCTTCGTCCTCGGTGCCCTCGATGTGGGCCAGGATCAGCGCGTGGTCGCGCTCCTCGGAGCGCAACTGCTCGGCGCCGGTGGCCCAGTAGGAGGTGACGCCGGAGACGTCTGGCTGGAACGCGAGGCGTTCGGCCAGCCGGATGCCGTCGGCGGCGACGGCGCGGTCGTCGACCGTGCCGCCGTCCGTGGCGCTGACGACCAGCACCAGGTTGGGCTCACTGGCCGGGAAGGCGTCCTCGAGCAGCTGGGTCGCCTGGGCCGACTCGGATCCCTCGTCCTCGGTGCCGCCGTTGAGGAGCCGGTCGGCGACGTCGCCGCCGACCAGCACCGCGTCGATGATGAACAGCACCGCGAGCAGCAGCACGAACCGGGGCCACCTGGGTCTGGCGGCCGGGTCCTTCGGTCGGGTTTTCGCCACGGTTCCGCTCACCGCCGTCCCTTGGCGTCGCCGGCCGGGGTGTCGGCCGACTCCGGTACCCGGACGAGGAGTTCACCGAGCGAGCGGGCGCCGTCGAGCGGCAGGCGGGCGCCAACGTAGCCGTCCGGGCGGACGTAGACGGCCTGGGCCGTGCGGCGTTCGCTCGCGGTGGCCACGTCGTATCCGGCCGCGCCGGGGACCCCACCGGAGGTGACGAGCAGCACGTCGACGGCCTCCCGGTCGAAGCGGGTCCTGGCCTGCTCGGCGGCCTCGGCCGCGCGCCCGCCGGCGGTGCCGTCGTCGAAGACCACGACGGCGTGCCGGCCGTTGGCGAGATAGCCGTGCAGGGTGGCCGCCCTGGCGCCGTGGACCGGGGTGAGCACCGTGTCGGGGATCCGGCGGCCCGGAGTGATGCCGTCGCCGGCCGGGTCCCGCGCCACGGCCGGGCTCTCCTTGAGGTCCAGGTCGATCTGGGCGATCTCGGGGATGAGGCGGCGCTCCAGGGCGCCGCTCCTTGACAGGCGCCGCAGCAGGGTGTCGCGCAGGGCCCGCACCACCGGGTTGCGCACCATCCACAACCTGGTCTGCCGGTCGGCGTTGCGCACGGCCCGCACGGCGGTGGGCCGGCGCTCCGCCTCGAAGCTGTCGAGCAGCGACTCGTCGGCGCCCCGGCAGACGGCGGCCAGCTTCCAGCCGATGTCGTAGCCGTCCTGGACGCCGGTGTTGAGCCCCTGCCCGCCGGCCGGGCTGTGCACGTGGGCGGCGTCCCCGGCGAGGAACACGGCGCCGTGCCGGAAGGCGCCGGCGACCCTGGCGTGCACCTGGAACCTGCTGGTCCACCAGGACTCGCCGATCTTCCACCGGCCCGGGCCGCGCTCGTCGAGCAGCCGCTGGAGCTCCTCGGTGGTGGGCCGGTCGGTCCTGGTGCCGGCCGGCTGGTCGAAGAACACCCGGTGGCCGCCCTTGGGCAGCGCCACGACCACCAGCACGCCGTCCGGCGTGAGGTGGTACTGCGCCTCGGCCTCCGGCAGCGGGGCGCCGCCGGCCGCGTCGAGGACGACGTCGCCCAGCAGGAAGTCCCGCGGGTAGGTGTCGCCCTCGAAGGGGACGCCGAGCTCGCCGCGCACGGTGCTGTGCATGCCGTCGGCCGCGATCAGCCAGCGGGCCCGCACGGTGGTCTCGCCGCCCTCGTGCTCGTCGAGGGTGACCTCCGCACCTTCCTGCCCGTCACCACCCACCGAGGTCACGGACCGCACGGTGGTCTGCCACCGCACGGTGCCGCCGAGTTGGGTGAGACGCTCGTAGAGCAGCTCCTCGATGACCGGCTGCGGCACGCTCAGCGGCCCGGGGAAGCGGGTGTTGGGGAGGCCGCCGAAGGTGACGGCGGCGACCTTGCGGCCGCGCGACCAGTAGGAGGCGCCGGACAGCGGCAGGGCGCGCTCGGCCACCCGCTCGGCCACGCCGACCCGGTCAAGCACCTCCAGGGCGCCGCTCCAGGTGACGATGGCCTTGGGCGCGGTGGCCGGGCCGCTGCGCCGGTCGACGACGGTCACGTCCACGCCCTGCCGCAGCAGGGTGCAGGCGGCGGTCAGGCCCGTCGGCCCGGCTCCCGCGATCAGTACGGTCCGGTCCTCGGTCATGCGCCGACTCCTTCGGGGATGTGGTCCGGGTCGAGTCCGAGCAGCGCGGCGATCTCCTTGACCGCCTGGCTCGTGTTGTCGAAGAGCACGGTGTGCATGCCGAGTTCACGCGCCGGCAGCAGGTTCTCCTCGGTGTCGTCCACGAACAGGCAGCTGCTCGGCTCCGTGTCGAGCCGGGCGAGCAGCCTGCGGTAGATCTCCGGGTCGGGCTTGCGCACCCGCTCCACGGAGGAGTCCACGACGAGGTCGAAGAGCTCGTCGACGGGCAGCGTCGCCCGCCAACGCGGCTCCCACTCCCGCACGTTGTTGGTGAGCAGCGCCACGCGACGGCCGTCCTCCCGTACCGTCCGCAGAAACGTGACGAGCTCCTCGTTGGCGTGCCTGCCGAGGAACCACAGCTCCCCGAACGAACGCCCCTCCAACAGGTCGGCGGTCTCGGGCGGCATCTCGTCGGTGACGCGCCGCACCATCTGTGCCTCGGTGATGGCCGCGATCTCCAGGTCGCCCATGGGGGTCGCGCCGTGCCGCCTGGTCGCGGCGGCGAAGGCCGCGGCGATGGTCTCCAGGGGGATGCCGGTGCGGTCGGCGAACGCCTGGTACGTCTCCAGCAGCGGGTTGGTCAGGACGCCGCCGTAGTCGCACACCAGCGTGGTGATCCCGGATCGGCCGGTCAGGCCCACAGCGCCACCTCCACGGCGACCTCGCTCACGGTGCTGCCGATCTGCTCCAGGACGATGTCGACCGGGACCGAGAGCAGCCCGACCGCCTTGGACTGCCGCACGCCGCCCACCCGGGCGTCCACCGTGGTCGCCAGGTCGAGCTCGGCGAACTCGGGGAAGTGCGCGCGCAGTTCGGTGACGAGCAGCTGCTCGGGGAAGAGCCCGTGCAGCCTGGCCACCGCGGCGACCGCCAGCTGGCGCGCCGCCTCGAGCTGGAGGTTGCCCGGCACGTGGTCAAGTTCGTGGTCGAACAGGTGCGGGTGCTGGGTGTCCACGACGAGCCGGGCGCGCGCGTTGCCGCTCGGGTCGACGGTGGGCTCGGTCACCACGACGTTGCGCGGGTCGCGGCGGCCCAGGGCGACCGGCGACGCGGGCGCGAGGCGGGAGACCAGGGTCGATCCCGGGGCGGCCGACCGCACCCGGTCGCGGCCCTTGGCGCGCAGCATGCTGAAGGCCCGCTTGCTGACGAAGACCAGTCCGCCGCTGGCCTCCAGGGCCGGCACGTCGTCGACGAACATCACGGCGTCGAAGTCGAAGCCGAGCACCCGGCCGGCGCGGTTGCGCTCGGCCCGCACGTCGAGCGAGATGACGAGGTGGGCCGGCTTGGTGCCGATGCGCAGCGCGTCGACGGAGCGGACCTGGTAGTTCATCGACTTGAAGATGAAGGCCGAGTCCAGCGGGACGTCGAGGTGGCGGTGGGCCACGAAGACGCCGGACTGCCGCAGCACCTCGACGATGAGCAGGAAGTCGTAGGTCGCGGAACGCTCGCCTATGAGGTGTCCGCGGGGCAGCTGGGCGGCCACCTCGAAGGTGGCCTCAGCTCTGCCGATCCCGTTGGTCGCGGCCGCGACCGAGTCGGTGATGAAGACCTCGGCGACGGACGCCCGGTGCACCAGCGCACGCGGGACGGTCGCGTCGTACCTGAGTCGGTCGCGGGACGAGGCCGAGGGGAGTTTCGTGGGCAGGGTCATGCCGTGCTCTCCTTACCGGGTCCTGGGGACGGGGGCATCGTGTCGACGCCCCGCCTAGCGACCATGGCGGGGACCGCTGACCGGCCGTTGGAAGAAACGCTGAAGCTCCCTGAAGGCGCCACTGAAGAAAGGCTGACGGCCGTGACTATGAACTCCGCGTAACCACTGAGTGATGACGCGTTCCGTCGCCTATGCTCCACACATCAGCGGAACGTACGGCCGAAGTGACCAATTCGGAAAAGTCGTGATCGATACGGGGGTTGTCGTGAGTCACGATGGTGTTCGGTTCGAGGTTCTAGGACCAGTCAGAGCGCTGCGCGAGGAAAACGAGATACCGCTGGGACCGCCACGCCAGCGAGCGGTGTTGACCGCACTGCTGCTGCGCGCGCCACGTCCGGTCTCGGCGGAGCGGGTCATCACCACGGTCTGGGGCAACGACGCCCCGGCCCACGCGGTGAACCTGGTACAGAAATACGTGTCGGGGCTGCGACGTTGCCTCCCCGACAGCGCGCCCATCACCCTCAGTTCCGGCGGCTACTCGCTCCACCCGGGGAACGGCTTCGACCTCTGGGAGTTCGAGCAGCTGCTGGCCACCGCGCGCACCGCCCGGGCGGGCGGCCGCGCCGACACCGCGTCTGAAGCCCTGACCAAGGCCACGGCGCTGTGGCGGGGGCCGCTCGCGGAGGGCATCGACGGCCCCGGCATCGAACTGGAGCGCGATCGCCTGGCCGAGCAACAGCTCATCGCCTTCGAGGACCTGTACGCGCTCGGCCTGCTGCTCGGCCGCGGCCCCGACTCGGTGCCCGAGCTGGTCAGGCTCGCCGCCGAGCACCCGCAGCGCGAGCGGCTGCACGGGCTGCTCATGCGCGCCCTCGCCCAGTCCGGGCGACAGATAGAGGCCCTGGACGTCTACGCCCGCATCCGCCGCCGGCTCGCCGACGAGTACGGCACCGACCCGGGCCCTGAGCTCCGCTCGGCCCACCAACAGGTGCTCTCCGGCGCCACCCAACAGGTCGCCGACGAGACCACGCAGGACGTGCCCACTGCCGTGCCCGCCCAACTCCCCCACGAGGCCTTCGGGTTCACCGGCCGCCGCGGGCAGGTCGAGCAGATCACCAGCCTGCTGCGCTCGGACGGCATGCCCATCGTCTACGTGGAGGGCACCGCCGGCGTCGGCAAGACCGCGCTGGTCGTGCACTGCGCCCACCAGGTCGCGGACGACTTCCCCGACGGGCAGCTCTTCGCCGACCTGCGCGGCTTCGACCAACTCGGGCCGGCCCATCCCACCGAGATCCTGGGCGGATTCCTGCGCGCCTTAGGCATCCCCGCGCAGCGGGTACCGCCCGATACTCGGGAACGCTCCGACCTCTTCCGCACCCTGCTCGCCAAGCGGCGAGTACTCGTCGTGCTGGACAACGCCGCCCACGCCGACCAGATCAGGCCCCTGCTCCCCGGATCGCGCGGCTGCGCCGTGCTGATCACCACCCGCCGCGGGCTCCCCGGCCTCGTGGCCCGCGAGGGCGCCCGGCGGGTGGTGCTTCCCGTGCTCTCCGCGCGGGAGGCCGAGCACCTGCTGCGCGCCATGCTCGGCCCGGCCGCCGTCGGCCCGGCCGCCACCCAGATCGCGAGGCTCTGCGGCTACCTGCCGCTCGCCCTGCGCCTGGTGGCCGCCGGCGCGGCCGTCAGATCCGAGGGCCTTGACACCGTCGCCGGGCAGCTGGCCGCCGAGGGCCCGCTGGCCGGCGTCGCCATTCCCGGCGACGAGGGCCTGTCGCTCTCCGCCTCGCTCGACCTCTCCTACGGCACCCTGGACGAGACGGCCCGCCGGGTGCTGCGCCGGCTCGGCCTGGTTCCGGGCCCCAACCTCACCCGCAAGGGCGCGGCGGTGGTGGCGGGTTCGGACTCCGCGGAGACCGAGCGGGTGCTCCACTCGCTGGTCGCCGCCAACCTGATCGAGGCCGAGGCGCCGGGAATCTACCGCTTCCCGCACGACCTGCTGCGCGAGTACGCGCGGAAGCGGGCGCTCGCCGAGGAGCCGCACGCCGAGCGGGAGGCGGCCGTCCACCGGCTGACCGCCTGGTCGATGCGGGCCGCCTCGGTGTTCGACGGCGGCTCTGGGCGGCTGTTCGTCGCCGCATCGGCCGGCGAGATCGTCACGGCCGAGGACGAGTTGCGGGCCAGGGCCGACCGGAAGCGGCCGCCGGTCGCCGAGTTGGCGAACCTCGCCCCGCTCGCCGAGTACGCGGCCGAGCACGGCCCCTACCCCGCCGCCTGGATGCTCGCCCAGCGGCTGTGGGGCATGTGCAAGCACCACAGCCTGATGCCCGAGTGGCTGGCCGGCGCCCAAGCCGGGCTGCGGGCGGCGCGCCGGGCCGGCGACCGGCAGGCCGAGGCGGAGCTCTCCATCAGCCTCGTCGACGCCATGCTGACGGCGGGGCGCATGGAACAGGCCGAGCAGCACGCCCTGCACGCCCTCGCCCTGGGCCGGGAGCACGACCTGCCGGGGCCGCTGGCCGCCGCCCACGAGCACCTGGGGCGCTCCCGGTGGCTCACCGGCGATCTCACCGAGGCGCACGAGCTGTTGGCGGATGCCGTCCGCCGGTACGGCAGGCTCCAGGACCCGCTTCGGCTGGCGCTCGCACTCGCCGCGTTCGGCCGGGTCGACCTCGACCTGGGCCGGCCCGAGCTCGCGAAACGGGCCTACCGGACGGCGCTGCGGCTCGCCGTCGCGCACCGGGCACTCCCCATGATGGCCGTGCTGCGGGCCGAACTCGGCGTGGTCTTCGGCGCGTTGGGCGACCAGGAGGCGGCGGTGACGTCCCTGGAGGCCGCCGTGACGTTGGCGGGCGAGCTGCCGCGGCCGATCGCGCTGGGGCAGGCGTATCTGAGCACGCACCTCGCGGCGCTCGGGGAGCGCGACCGGGCGCGCATCGCCTGCCAGAAGGGGCTGAGCGCCGCCGAGAACAACGGCGACCGGTGGGCTCACGTCGAGGCGCGCAACGCGGTGGGCAGGACGCTGACCCTGCTCGGTGACACCACGGGCGCCATCACCCAACACCAGGCGGCGCTGGCCCAGGCCAGGGGGCTCAGCTTCCGGCGCGGCGAGCTCCACGCGCTGGCCGGCCTCGCCTCGGCCGCCCAGCACACCCCGGAGGGCGCCCAGTGGGCACGGCAGGCCACGTCACTGGCTCGCCGCCACGGCTACGCGGGCGTCGTCAGACAACTGGCCACGCTCGACACGCACATCGACCACGACGACGAGTCACGCGACCATGGAGCGCCTCACCTCCGCATCGCCTGACGCTGGGCGCGCACCCGCTGGGCACGGTGAACAGCGACACGCTCCGCGGGGCGCGCTCCGCGCGGGACAACGGCGTCCCGCAGCCGGTGGCTTGACGGGAGTCAGCTCAGCCGGCGGCAATCGGCGCGGCCACGGCCGCACGGCTCGGCCCGGGGCGACGACGCCCTCCGGGCCTCCTTGGCGGACGGACGACAGAACCGCGACAACCGCGCCACCCACAGTGGCCGTGCCGTGCCACCCACCCGCCAGTGGGCGGGTGGGTGGCACGGCACGGAGGCGTGGCTCGGCGGCGAAGCCGCCGCGGGCCCGGCCACCGGCGCGGAGCGCCGGGGCGGTGCACCGCAGCCGGCGGTCTTGACGTCAGTCAACGCGGCCGGCGGCAGTCTGCGGCCCATGGCCGCACGGCTCAGCCGGCACAACGAGGCCCACCGGGCGTCTGCGGCGGACGGCCCACAGACCGGCGACAACCGCACGGCTCAGCCGGGACAACGGCGGCCCACGGCCGACAGACCGTGGTGGCTCAGTCCCGGGTGACGCGGGCGGACGTGCCGTCGGACCACCGCACCTCGGTGGTCGCGGGGTCGTAGCGCGGCGCGGGCGGGAGCGTGGCGTCGTGTGTGTGGCCGAGGAAGACCGCCACGGCGACGGGGCCCTCGGCGGGCGCCTCGTGCCACGGGGTGGCGCTGTGGGCGCCGAACGGGTTGGTGCCCTCCGCCCGGTGTGCCGGCGGTGGCTCGGCCGGCGGGTGGAGGACCAGCAGCGCGCTGGTCAGTCCGTCTTGGCGGCGGACCACGCCGGGGCGTGGCTCCGCCGGCGGGCGGTCGGCGGCCAGCGCGTGGCCGCCGAGCCGCAGCCGGCGGCCACGCGCCGCCTCGTCGGGCGACACCACCCGCACCTCCCAGGGGCCGTGGACCGCCGAGGCCACGGTCAGCGCCCCGTGGTGGGAGATCGCGACCCGGTCGTCAAGCGCGACGCGTTCGAGGCCGGCACGAGTCCCCGGCGCCACCTGGTTGTCGGGGCCGGCGTCGCCGAGTCGGGCGTCCCCGTCCAGGCGGAAGTCCACCGCCGGATCGGGCGGTCCGAGCTCCGGCGCGGTGTGGGTGGTGTAGGCGAGGCGTGCGTAGAACGGGTCGCGGCCGCTCGGGGCGCGCAGCGTGCCGTGGTTGACGACGCGGACCACGCCGTCGGCCGCGGTGCCGCTGACCAGCCAGCCAGGCGCGGCGATCTCGCGGGTGAAGTCGCCGCGTTCCACCGGCAGCGGCTCCTCGGTCGCGGTCCACACCGGGTGGTCGGGCGGCAGCAGCAGGCCGAGGAAGCCCTTGCTCGCCCAGTAGGGCGAGGCGGGGCCCGAGTAGTTCTGCCTGATCGCCTCGAAGCGGCGGTGCCAGCCGAGCGACAGCAGATCGCGCTCCTCCACGGCGCCCCGGTCGAGGAAGTGCCGCAGCATGCCGCTGGCCGCCCGCCGCGTCAGACCGGGCGGCAGCGGGGTGGCGTCGAACAGCGCGCCGGTGAGGAAGGGCGCGGCCGCCGCGAACCGGTAGGTGAGGGAACGGCCCTGGAAGAGCGGCGCGCCGTCGCCGCCGACGAGGTGGACGGCGTCGTCGAGGAAGGCCCGCAGGCGCTCCCGGTAGCGGGCCAGCGGCTCGTGGTCGCCGGAGATCCGGCAGTACCAGAGCGGGTAGAGGTGCATGGCCCAGCCGTTGTAGTGGTCGAAGCGGTCGGTGCCTCCGTCGGTGTACCAGCCGCCGCCCACGTACCAGGAGTCCGTCGCCTCGATGGCGTGCGCGATGTCGGCGGCGGCGTGCGGGGCGTCGACGGAACGGAGGAAGGCGGCGACCACGGCCCGGAACCAGACCCAGTTGTTGGGCGGCACCTCGACGCCGGACAGTTCGGAGAGCCAGCGCACGGTGTTCTCCCGCACCCGCTCCGGGAGTCGGTCCCACAGCAGCGGGCGCGTCTCGTGCAGGGCGAGGGCCACGGAGGCGGCCTCGACCCTGGCCTGCCGGGTCTCGCTCGGGCTTGGCCAGCGTTCCGGGGAGTCGGGGTCGGTGCCGGCGGCCAGCCCGGCCGCGTAGGGGGCGAGGATCCGTTCCGCGTGCTCGGGCTCGGCGTGCGCGGCGCGGAACGAGGCGAGCAGGAACGTCCGGGCGTAGCCCTCGAGTCCGTCGCTCCACTCCCCGGAACCGCTGGCCGGCCCCGGGAGTCGGATGAGCGAGCCGCTGGGGTTGGCGAACGGCCGGACGGCGGCGAGCAGTCGGTCGGCGGCCGTCTCCCAGTGCGCCCTGGTCCAGCCGGTGTGCGGGGAGAGTGCGGGGTCTTCGGTCGGGTCTTCGGTCGGGAGGTGGTTCAACGGACGCCGCCTTCCGCGAGACCGGCGCGCCAGCGTCGCTGGAGCGGGATGAACAGCAGGATCAGCGGGATGGTGGCGACGGCCGAGCCGACGACGACCATCCGGGTGTAGTCGGGATTCTGGCCGACCGCTGAGTTCCAGGTGAAGAGGCCCTGGCCGATGGTGAAGAGGTCGTTGTCGGTGATCATCACCATCGGCAGGAAGAAGTTGTTCCAGATGGCGATGGTCTGGAAGAGGAAGATGGTCAGCGCGCCGGGTGCCATCAGCCGCAGCCCGACGGAGAAGAAGGTGCGCAGTTCGCCGGCGCCGTCGAGGCGCGCGGCCTCCAGCAGTTCGTCGGGTATGGCGCCGGAGGAGTAGGCGCGGGCGAGGTAGACGCCGAACGGGTTGACCATCACGGGCAGCAGCACGGACCAGACGGTGTCGGTCATCCGGATCTCGGCCATCATCAGGTAGAGCGGCACGATGATCGCGGTGTGCGGGATGAGCACGCCGCCGATGACCAGCGCGTACCACTTCTCGCGCCAGCGGAAGTCGAACTTGTCGAAGGCGTAGCCGGCGGCGACGGAGAGCAGGGTGGCGACGGCGGCGCCGCCGAGGGCGTAGAGCGCGGTGTTGAGCATCCAGCGGCCGAAGAGGCCGCCGTCCTGGGCGAACAGGTCGCGCACGTTGTCCAGCACGTGGAAGCCGGCGGACGGCGCGAAGCCGTTGCTGCCGTAGAGCTCGGGCAGCGTCTTGGTGACGCCGAACAGCAGCCACACCAGCGGCAGCAGGGTGTAGACGGCGGCGATGGCGGTGATCGTGGTGGCGGTTCCGCGCCGCAGCCACCAGGCGTTGCCGGGCCTGGGCGCGCGCTTCGACGCGGGGCGCCGCTCCTCGGCGGTGGGCGGCGGGGCCGGCAGCACGTCGGTCATCGGGCGCTCCTGCGGTTGGCGAACGTGGTGACGGCGAAGGACAGGATCCCGGCGAGCACGGCGACCAACACCGAGACGGTGGCCGCGTAGTGGTAGTCGTTGGAGTTGAACGCGGCCGAGAAGGCGAGCATGTTGGGCGTCCAGGTGGAGGTGACCGAGGACTCGGCCGAGCTCTGGACGATCGTCGGCTCGGTGAAGAGCTGGAGCGAGCCGATGATGGTGAACAACGTGGCGACCATCATCGCGGGGAACACCTGCGGCAGCTTGACGCTCAGCGCGGTGCGCAGTTCGCCGGCGCCGTCGATCGTGGCCGCCTCGACGGTGGAGCGGGGCACGGCCTGCAGCGCGACGTAGATCAGCACCACGTTGAAGCCGATGGACTGCCAGACGGCGATGTTGACGAGGGAGAACAGCAGGTTGGGCCCGGTGAGGAAGTCGACCTCGGCGCCCAGGGATTCGAGCGCGTCGATGACCGGGCTGAGCCCCGGCGTGTAGAGGTACACCCAGACGATGGCGGCGATCAGTCCCGGCACGATGTGCGGCAGGAACAGCACGGTGTGGAAGAAGCGGCGGGCCGCCGTGAGGGTGGTGTCGAGCAGCAGCGCGAGCGCGGCGGCGAGCGCGATCAGCAGCGGCACGTAGACCAGGCCGTAGAGCAGCACGCGGCCGGTGCCGACCAGGAAGTCCTGGTCGGTGAGGGCGCGGGTGTAGTTGTGCGGCCCGGCGAAGACGCGCTCCGGTCCGTCCCAGCCGATGCCGTCGTAGCGTTCGCGGAACAGGCTGAGGGCAAGGCCGTAGAGGATGGGGATGACGTAGGTGAAGGAGAAGAGCAGGAAGAAGGGGCCGAGCAGGAGCAGCACGCCGCCGGTGCGCCGGCGCCGCTTGCCCACGCCGGTGCCCGCCGCCCGCTGTTGACTGACGATTGCCATGACGGTTCGGGGTCCTTTCTTGGCCGGCTCAGCCGCTGACGTCGAAGCCGCGTTGCCGCAGCTGTGCCCGGGTGGCGTCCTGCCAGCGGCGCAGCGCGTCGCCGAGGCCGCCGGGGCGGTCGAGGCCGGTGGTGGTCTCGTCGACGAGGCGGGCGAAGCCCACGGTCATGTCGGGGCCCCACTCCCAGTCGGGGTCCACGGTGGCGGCGGCCGCGGCGGCGGTCTCGGGCAGGTTCATGCCGTCCACGAACGGGTTGGCGGCCTCGATGCCAGGGCCCCAGATCTCGGCCTGTCCGAGGTGGGCCGGGTAGGAGGTGTTGACGCCGGCGATGGCGTCGACGGCCTCGGGTGAGGTCGCGGCCCAGCGGATGAACTCGGCCGCCGCCTCGCCATGTTCGGCGCCCTGAGGGATGGCGAGCGCGGAACCGCCGTAGTTGGCGCTCGTCGCGGCTCCCTCGTCCCAGGCCGGGAGCGGCACGGCCCCCCAGGCGCCGGCGAGTTCGGGCACGAAGCGTGAGATGTTGGCGGCGGTCCAGGGGCCGCCGATCAGCGTGAGGGAGGTGCCCTCCTGGAGCGCGGTGACGTGCTGTTCCTCGAAGGTGGGGCCCACGGTGACGAGGTCGTCGGCGATCAGCGACTCCCAGTACTCGGCGACCCGGGTGGTCGGCTCGTCGACGCCGTTGACCTGCCAGTGGCCGGTTGCGGTGTCGAACCACTCGGCGCCGGCCTGCCAGGCGAGCGCGGCGAACAGCGCGGCGTCGTTGGAGCCGAAGTTGGTCATGGTGGCGTCGGGGTGGTCGGCCCGCAGCCGCTCGGCGGTGGCGCGGTACTCGGCCCAGGTGGTGGGCGGCTCGTACCCGTACTGCTCGAACAGGTCGGCCCGGTAGAACAGCACGGTCGGGCCGATGTTGAGCGGCAGGGCGGACAACCGGCCGCCGAGCGCGGCCTGTTGCCAGGTCCAGTCGGGGAACTCGGGCTCCAGTTCGTCGAGTCCGAACGGTTCGAGTGGCTGCACGACCTGCTGCGTCACGAAGCCGGGCAGCTGCGGGTACTCGACGGTGACGACGTCGGGGGCGCGGCCGGCGCGCACGGCGTTGAACATGTTGGAGTAGCCGCCGGCGGTACCGGCCGGCACCCTCTCGAAGACGACCTGGATGTCGTCGTGGGTGGCGTTGAAGCGGTCGACCATCTCCTGGGATCCGGAGATCCAGGACCAGTACGTGATGACGGTGGGCCCGTCGCCGTCGTTGCCCGACGCGCCGCCGCCGATCCCGCAGGAGGCGAGCAGCAGGGCCGCCGCCACTGCGGCGAGGATGCGCTGATACACGAAGGCGGCTCCTTTGTGATGTGTGCCACCGCACCTTTAACCACGACCGCCAACTAGTCAATAGAAGTGCGCAAGATTGCGCATCACTATCAATGAATGTGCAGGACCGTGCAGTAGACTCCGGCGTCATGACGGAGCTGCTCGTCGAACAACGACAGGAGCTGCTGCTGCGCGAGCTGCGCGCCAGCGGCGCGGTGCGGGTGACCGAACTCGCGGCCCGCTTCGGCGTCTCGGCCGGCACGATCAGGCGGGACCTGGCGGAGCTCGCGGAGTTGGGGCGGCTCACCAAGGTGCGCGGCGGCGCGATCCCCGTGCCGGCGCCGGCGGCGGAAGGCCCCGACCGCACCATCGGCCTGCTCGTGCCTTCGGCCACCTACTACTACCCGAGCGTGCTGGCCGGCGTCCGCGCCGTGGCCGCCCGGCGCGGCGCCCGGGTCGTCATCGCACTCGCCGACTACGGGAGTTCACGCGACCTGGCGCAGCTCGACGAGCTCCGCGCCTCGGGCGCGGACGGCCTGCTGGTCGCCACCGCCGGCGGCCACTACCTGCCCACCGAGACCCTGACCGCGCTGCGCGCCACCGGCCGGCCCTTCGTCCTCCTGGAGCGCCAGCCCGAAGACCCATACTCGCGTTGCGAGTTCGTGGTCTCCGACCACCGCCAGGGCGCCTACCGCGCGGTCTGCCACCTGCGCGACCTCGGCCACCGGCGCGTCGCCCTCTACCTCGCGGACAGCCCCACCGCTCCCCTGGTCCGCGAGGGCCACGCCGCCGCCGTGCAGCGCCTCGAACTCGACCCGACCGCCCCGGTCCTGGACGCCGGCCGCCCCGCCCTCGGCTCCCCCGAGACCGGCCGCCGGTACGACGCGTTCATCGACCACTGCCTGGACACCGGCACCCGCGCGGCCCTGGTCCACTCCGACCACGACGCGATCGAACTGCTCCAGCGCCTCCGCGCACGCGCCCTGCGCACCCCCGAGGACCTGGCCCTGATCGCCTACGACGACGAGATCGCCGCCCTGGCCGAGGTCCCCCTCACCGCCGTCGCCCCACCCAAACGACGCCTCGGCGAGCAGGCCGCGCACCTGCTCCTCGACCGCCTCGCCGGCGAAGGACCCCTGCCACAACGCCAGGTGCTGCTGCAGCCGGAACTGACCGTCCGCCGGTCATGCGGCCGCGCGCACCGCGAGCGGCCGGCCCGGTCCGGGGATGAGACGGCGCCCGGCGCGTGTTCCCCGTCGGGAGGTTCGGAACAGCATGGACGAGACGACGTGGTTGTCGGGTAGTGAGTGGGCGGCGCACCGGCCCGCCGTCTTCGGGGTCGCGTACCGGCTGCTCGGCAGCGTCGCCGACGCCGAGGACGTCACGCAGGACGTGTGGCTGCGGGCCGCGGGAGCCGACCTCGGCGGGGTCGCGGACCTGCGGGCCTGGCTGGTGACGGTCGCCGCGCGGCGCTCCTACGACGTCCTGCGGTCCGCCCGGGTCCGGCGGGAGAGCTACGTCGGACCCTGGCTGCCTGAACCGCTGCTCACCGGCCCCGACGCCGCCGAACAGGTCCTGGTCGACGAGTCGGTGTCCTCGGCGATGCTGCTGGTCATGGAGGAGCTGAGGCCGCCGGAGCGGGTGGCCTTCGTGCTCCACGACGTGTTCGGCCTGGCCTTCGACCGGATCGCCGAGGTGCTCGGCGGTTCGGTGCCCGCCGCCCGCAAGGCGGCCTCCCGGGCCCGGCGGCGGGTCGCCGCCGCCAGGGACGCGGCGCCGGCCGCATCACGCGCCCAGCGGGAACGCCTGCTCGTCGCCTTCCGCGCCGCCTACGAGGCCGGAGACCTCGCCGGACTCGTGGCGCTCATGCACCCGGACGCCGTCTACACCACCGATGGCGGCGGCGAGATCTTCGCCGCCCGCAAGCTCATCCACGGCGGCCGGCGGATCGCCGAGGTGCTGACGCGGGTGGGACGGCAGTGGCGGACCGACCGCATCGACCTCGTCGAGGTGGGCGGCGAACCGGCGCTGGTGGGCCACCGGCACGGCCGCGTGTACTCCGTCGACACGATCGAGGTCGCGGACGGCCGGATCAGCGCCTACCGGCGGCAGGTCAACCCGAGGAAACTCGCTCACCTCCAGGCGGTCACGTTCGCGGACCCCACCTCGTCTCCCTGACGACCCACCATTGGAGCAGGGAGAGAAGAGACCATGAGCCGACTGAACCTGGCCAAGGCCGCCCCGGACGCCTACGCCGGCTTCAAGCAGGCGGACGCCGCGATCCGCAGCGGCCCGCTGGACGCGACCGTGCGCGAACTGGTCAAGGTGCGGGTGTCGCAGCTCAACGGCTGCGTCTTCTGCGTCGACATGCACGGCCGCGAGGCGCGCCGGATCGGGGTGAGCGAGGACCGGCTCCTCCAACTGCCGGTCTGGCGCGAGTCCGAGCTGTTCGACGAACGGGAGCGCGCCGCGCTCGCCTACGCCGACGCCGCCACCCGCCGGGAGGACATCACGGACGAACTGTGGGCGGCCACGCGGCAGCACTTTCCGGACGACGCCGAACTCGGCCACCTCGTCGCCCAGGTGTCGCTGATCAACGCGCTCAACCTGATCGGCGTCCCCCTGCGGATGAAGCCGCCGCGCCGCTGAACGACGTCACGGTTGCGACGTCAGGACGGGAACGCCCTGGCGTCGCATCCCCGCGAGGAAGCCGTTCGTGTTCGCGCTGCCTGATCGACTCCGAGGATCTCAGTAGCCGACGGTGAAGTGTCGATCCGCGCCCGGGTTCTCCAGCTCGTCGAGGATGGCCACGGCCAGGTCCTCGGCCGAGACGTGGGAGGTGCCGTCGGCGGCGGCGATGAGGGTGGTGGTGCCGCGCCGGTAGTGGCCCGTGCGGGCGCCGGGTTCGAGGAGGGCGGGTGGGCTGAGGTAGACCCAGTCGGCGGGGTGCGGGCGGCAGGCGTCCAGTTGCGCGGCGCTCGCGGCGGCGATGGCGCGGTACTCCGGCGGCACGTACTCCGGGCTGTCGAGGACGATCCGGTCGGGGTCGCCCGGGACCCGCAGCGGGGCGGCGCCGCCGACGACCAGGATGCGGGTGCCGGTCTTCGCCGCCGCGTCGAGCAGGGTCGTCGTGGTCGTGACAAGGGTGGGTTCGTGGCCCGGCGCGGGTCGGGTGGCGGCGACGACCGCGTCGGTGGAGGCGAACAGTTCGGTCATGCGGTCGGGGTCGTTCGCGTCGGCCACGACGGCGGTCGGGGACGTGTCGGACGGCGCCCGCCGGTGGACCGCGACCGGTTCGTGGCCCCGGCGGGCGGCCTCGGCGACGACGCGGGAGCCGACCATGCCGGCGGCTCCCAGCACGGTGATCCTCAACGAAGGGTTCCTTCCGGTGCGGGGGTCAGAGG
>NZ_SMKC01000074.1 GCF_004348315.1 Streptomyces sp. 8K308
CCACCCGAGGCACCGCAAGCTCCGTCTGCGGATCCGCGACCGCCCCACGCGGAGAGCCATCCGCGCCAGGGGCGCGCGAAGCGCCACCCGTGTCGGAAGCATCCGCCCCCACGCCCGCGGCCCCGCCGGAGACGGCAGCGGCCCCGCCATCGGCACGCGAAGCGCCGCCCTCGGGGTCGGCCCCCACGTCACCCGAGCCAGAAGCACGACCGGAGGCAGCAGCCACACCGCCGGCAACATCTTTCGCATCGGAGGCACCCCGCCCAGCGCCAGCGGCCTCGCTCTCAGTGCGCGCAGCGCCCTCCGCACCGGCCGCGCCCCGACCCACGTCGGCGGCCCCGCCGGAGGCGGCAGCCTCGCCGCGCGAAACGCCCTCCGCACCGGCCACGTGTCCTGCGGCAGCGGCCCCGCCGGAGGCGGCAGCCTCGCCGCCGCCGGCCTCCCCCGCCTCGGAGGCTCTCCGCCCAGCGCCAGCGGCCTCGCCGCGCGCAGCGCCATCCGTGCCAGAGGCACGCCCCGTGTCGGCGGCCTCGCCGCGCGCAGCGCGCTCCGGCTGATCGGACGTCACCGCGTCGATCGGCTCTTCTGGCGGTACGTCATCCCCCGGTGACCTTCTGACCGGTGCGCCGGCAGGCGCCTCCCCGGCAGGCGCCTCTCCCGCAGGCGTCTCCCCCGCAGGCGCAGTCTCGTCCTTGTCCTGGTGGCCCATGCGTAGCGTCCCCTCCGGCTTCCCCGGACATTGTCACCCATCCGACCGACAGTCGGACGCACCGCGGCCGACTACAACGGAACCGTGTCCGGCGCGCCGAGGCGGGCCGCGTCGGCGGTCTGGTCGTCGGGTTGCAGCTGCGACTCCCGCTCCGCCTCCACCCGCTTCTGGTAGTGCTCGATCTCCCGCTCCACCTGGTCGGCCGTCCAGCCGAGCACCGGCGCCATCAGTTCGGCGCACTCGCGCGCGCTGCGCGTGCCGCGGTCGAACGTCTCGATGGAGATACGCGTGCGGCGGGTCAGCACGTCCTCCAGATGACGGGCGCCCTCGTGCGAACTGGCGTAGACGACCTCGGCCCTGAGGTAGTCGTCGGCGGCGGGCAGCGGCTCGCCGAGGCGGGGGTTGGCCGCGATGAGCTCGAGCACCTCCTCGGTCAGCGAGCCGTAGCGGCCGAGCAGGTGCTCGACGCGGGCCTGGTGGAGGCCGAAGCGGGCCGCGAGCCTCGCCCTGGCGTTCCACAGGGCGTGGTAGCCCTCGGCGCCGGCCAGCCGCACCTCCTCCGTGCAGCAGGGGGCGACCCGCCGGTCGAGGCCGTGCACGGTGGCGTCGACCGCGTCCTTGGCCATCACCCGGTAGGTGGTGTACTTCCCGCCGGCGACGACCACGAGGCCCGGCACCGGGTGGGCGACCGTGTGCTCGCGCGACAGCTTGCTCGTCGCGTCAGACTCGCCGGCCAGCAGCGGTCGCAGCCCGGCGTAGACGCCCTCCACGTCGTCCCTGGTGAGCGGCACGGCCAGCACCGAGTTGACGTGTTCGAGCAGGTAGTCGATGTCGGCGCTCGACGCCGCCGGGTGGGCCTTGTCGAGGTCCCAGGCGGTGTCGGTGGTGCCGACGATCCAGTGCCGGCCCCAGGGGATGACGAAGAGCACGCTCTTCTCGGTGCGGAGGATGAGGCCGGTGGTGGAGTGGATCCGGTCCTTGGGGACGACCAGGTGGATGCCCTTGGAGGCGCGCACGTGCAGGTGGCCGCGCTCGGCGATCATCGCCTGGGTGTCGTCCGTCCAGACTCCCGTCGCGTTGACGACCTGCTTGGCCCGGATCTCGTAGCTGCCGTCCTCCTCGAGGTCCTTGACCTTGACGCCGACGACCCGCTCGCCCTCGCGCAGGAACTCGGTGACGCGCGCCCGGTTGGCGACGAGCGCGCCGTAGCTGGCGGCGGTGCGCACCAGCGTGGTGACGAAGCGGGCGTCGTCCACCTGGGCGTCGTAGTACTGGAGGGCGCCGACGAGCGCGTCCTTCTTCAGGCAGGGGGCCACCCGCAGGGCGTGACGGCGGGTCAGGTGACGGTGGTGCGGCAGGCCGCGGCCGTGGCCGGAGGAGGTGGCCATGGCGTCGTAGAGGGCGACGCCGGAGCCGGCGTAAAACCGCTCCCAGCCGCGGTGTTGGAGCGGGTAGAGGAAGGGCACGGGGCGCACCAGATGGGGGGCGAGGCGCTCGAGGAGCAGCCCACGCTCCTTCAGCGCTTCGCGGACCAGGCCGAAGTCCAGCATCTCCAGATAGCGGAGACCGCCGTGGATCAGCTTGCTCGACCGGCTCGAGGTGCCGGAGGCCCAGTCACGCGCCTCCACGAGGCCGGTGGAAAGGCCGCGCGTGACGGCGTCGAGCGCGGTGCCCGAGCCGACCACGCCGCCGCCGACCACCAGCACGTCGAGCTCGTGCTCCGCCATCCGGGCCAGCGCCGTGGCGCGCTGCTCCGGCCCCAGTGCGGCTGTCTTCACGCCTGCCTCCCAGTTCGCCTCGCCCTGATTCGCCTGATGCGCTGCTTCGCTGCGCCGACCGTCAGTCCGGGACCGTCGTGACGGCCCTGCTCCGATCGTCCCCCATTTCCCGCGATGTGGCGCGCCGTCCGTCCACAGGCACGACCAATACACCATATCTTTCATATATGCCCCTAAGCTGACTTGCAGTTCGAAGCGTGCCGGAGGGAAGGGAGCGGAATCGTCCATGCCCGCTGATCTCGCGGTCCTCGGCCTCGGCCGGTTGGGACTGCCGGCCGCCCAGGCCGCCACCGCGGCCGGCATCGGCACCGTCTGCTTCACCCCCGACGCCCGCGCCGCCGCCGCCCTCAACGCCGGCCGCGCGCCCGCCTCCGGCGCGCTGGCCCCCGCCGAGCTGCGCCGGATGCTCGCCGCCGGCTTCCGCGCCGTCAGCGACCCGGCCGTGCTCGGCCGGGCCAGGTCCGCGCTGATCTGCGCGCCGACCCCGCTGGGCGCCGGTGGCGCGCCCGACCTCGACGGCGTGCGGGAGGCCGCGACCACGCTCGCGCCCCGGCTGCGCCCCCACACGCTCGTCGTCCTCGAGTCGGCGGTCTGCCCCGGCACCACGGAGGACGTCGTCCGCCCGCTGCTCGAACGCGGCTCGGGGCTGCGAGCCGGCCGCGACTTCCACCTGGCGCACGCGCCCGGGCGCCTGGACCCGGCGGACCGCGCCCCGGGGCAGCCGCGCGTCATCGGCGGCCTCACCCCCGCGTGCACCGAGGCGGCGGCCGCCTTCTACGGCCGGCTCACCGATCGGGTGGTGCGCGCCAAGGGGGTGCGGGAGGCGGAGGCCGCCAAGGTGCTCGAGACCAACCTCAAGCACGTCACCACCGCCCTGGTCAACGAGATGGCGGTGCTCTGCCACGACCTCGGCGTCGACGTCTGGGACGTGGTGCGCTGCGCCGAGAGCCGTCCTTCGGCGCCACCCGCGATCCGCCCGGGGCCCGGCGTGGGGGGCCACACCGTCCCGATGGACCCGGGCCGCCGACTGCCCCTCGTCGAGTTGGCCAAGCGGATCAACGAGCGGATGCCGCGCTACGTGACCCGGCGCGCCGCCGCCCTGCTCAACGAGCACGGCAAGGCCGCGCGCGGCGCCCGCGTCCTGCTGCTCGGCGTCACCTACCGCCCCGACCAACCCGACCAGGAGCGCGCGCCGGCCGCCGACGTGGCCGCCCTGCTGCTCGACCTCGGCGCCGACCTCTCCTTCCACGACCCGTTCGCCGCCGAGTGGCGGGTCGGCGACCGCCCGATCCCCCGCGCCGAGCCCCCCTACGAGGCGGCGGCCACGGCCGACCTGACGCTGCTGCTCCAGCACCACGCGACCTACGACCTCCAGGGCCTGGCCGCCAAGGCCCAGCTGCTCCTCGACACGACCGGGGCCACGCCGGCCGGCGCCGCCCACCGCCTCTGAGGGCCATCGGTGGCGCCGCCGCGCGCCGGTCGCCTGACGTTCAGGCGTGGTTTCCCGGACACCGCCAAGGTGTGCGCCATGAGCACAAACACACACGAATCACAGGAATCGCGGGAATCGCAGGACGCCGCCGGGCTGAGCCGGCGCTCGTTCGTCGCCCGCTCCGCGACCGCCGGGGCCGGCCTGGCGATCGCCGGCACCGCCGGCGTGCTGGCCACCGCCCCCGGCGCCGTCGGCGAGCCGGGCCACGACGACGGGCGCGGCCGGCGGGAGCCCGGCTACGGTCCGCTCGTCAGCGACCCGGCCGGCATCCTCTCCCTCCCCGCCGGCTTCTCCTACCGGGTCATCACCCGCGCCGGCCAGACCACGCTGGACAGTGGCGAGACCACCCCCTCCAACCACGACGGCACCGGCTGCTTCGCCGGCTCGCGCGGCGCCCACCTGCTGGTCGTCAACCACGAGCTCGACGGCCCCCGCTCCGAGGCCGACCACCCGGTGCCGCTCGCCGAGGGCCTGGTGTACGACCCCGGAGCCCCCGGCGGCTGCACCGTGGTCGAGGTCGTCGACGGCGGCGACCACGTCACCGAGTGGGTCGGCATCGCCGGCACCGCCAACAACTGCGCCGGCGGCACCACCCCCTGGGGCACCTGGCTGACCTGCGAGGAGAACGCCGACCGCGCCGGCGAGAACGGCATGACCAAGGACCACGGCTACGTGTTCGAGGTCGACCCCTACGACCGGGAGGCCAACCGCTCCCCCCGGCCCATCAAGGCGCTCGGCCGCTTCGAGCACGAGGCGGTCGTCGTCGACCCGAGGCGCGGCGACCTCTACCTCACCGAGGACGCCGACGAGCCCAACGGCCTCTTCTACCGCTGGGTCCAGCCGCACGGCTTCCGCCACGGCCGCGGCCGGCTCGGCACACTGGCCGACGACGCGGGCACGCTGCAGGCGTTCAAGTGCTTCGACGCACAGGGCCGGTTCGTCGACGACCTCTCCCGCACCACGAGGACCGGCACCGTCTACGGCGTCGACTGGGTGGACGTGCCCGACCGGGACGCCCGCGAGACGTCCATCCGCGAGCAGTTCGGCGAGGGTGAGATCACCAGGGCCCGCAAGCTCGAGGGCATGTGGTGGGGCGACGACGGCGCCTACTTCGTCTCCTCCTACGCCCGCGAGGAGAGCCCCGGCACCCCGCACGACGGCCAGGTCTGGTTCTACGACCCCAGGCGCCGCACCGTCACCCTCAAGGTGCTGCTCGGCGTCAACCCCGACCCCTGGGTCGAGGGCCGCCAGGACGGCCCGGACAACATCACCGTCTCGCCCTACGGCGGCCTGATCATCGCGGAGGACGGCGACGGCCTCCAGCACCTCTTCGGCGCCACCGACGACGGCCGCACGTGGGCGCTGGCCCGCAACGAGGTGAACATCGGCACCGCGGAGGAGCCGGAGTTCAGCGAGTTCACCGGCGTCACCTTCTCGCCGGACGGCGAGACCCTCTACGCCCACATCCAGGAACCCGGGATCATGCTCGCCATCACCGGCCCCTGGCATCGCTGACCGCCTCGCGCCGGCCGGCGGCGGCCGGCGCGAGGGACCGTCAGCGGGAGCGCGCCACCGTGACCTCGACGCGCTGGAACTCCTTGAGCTCCGAGTAGCCCGTCGTCGCCATCGCCCGCCGCAGCGCGCCGAAGAAGTTCATCGAGCCGTCCGGCGTGTGCGAGGGGCCGGTCAGGACCTCCTTGGTGGTGCCGACCGTGCCCAGGTGCACCTTCTTGCCGCGCGGCACGTCCTCGTGCACCGCCTCCATACCCCAGTGGTGCCCGCGCCCCGGCGCGTCCGTCGCCCGGGCCAACGGCGAGCCCATCATCACGGCGTCCGCACCGCAGGCGATCGCCTTCGGCAGGTCGCCCGACCAGCCGACGCCGCCGTCCGCGATGACGTGCACATAGCGGCCGCCCGACTCGTCCATGTAGTCGCGGCGGGCCGCCGCCACGTCCGCCACCGCCGTGGCCATCGGCACCTGGATGCCCAGCACGTTCCGCGTGGTGTGCGCCGCGCCGCCGCCGAAGCCGACCAGCACGCCGGCCGCGCCGGTGCGCATCAGGTGCAGCGCCGCCGTGTACGTCGCGCAGCCGCCGACGATCACCGGCACGTCGAGCTCGTAGATGAACTGCTTGAGGTTCAACGGCTCGGCCGCGCCCGACACGTGCTCGGCGGAGACGGTCGTGCCGCGGATCACGAAGATGTCGACCCCCGCGTCCAGCACGGCCTTGGAGAACTGCGCGGTGCGCTGCGGCGAGAGCGCCGCCGCCGTGACCACGCCGGCCTCCCTGACCTCCCGGATGCGCTGGAAGATCAGCTCCTCCCTGATGGGCGCCGCGTAGATCTCCTGGAGCCGCCGGTTGGCCGACGTCTCGTCCAGCTCGGTGATCTCGGCGAGCAGCGGCGCCGGGTCCTCGTAACGGGTCCACAGGCCCTCGAGGTTGAGCACGCCGAGGCCGCCGAGCTCGCCGATGGCGATGGCGGTGGCCGGCGAGACCACCGAGTCCATCGGCGCGGCGAGGAAGGGCAGTTCGAAGCGGTAGGCGTCGATCTGCCAGGCGATCGAGACCTCCTTGGGGTCACGCGTCCGCCGGCTGGGCACCACGGCGATGTCGTCGAAGGCGTATGCCCGCCGGCCGCGCTTGCCGCGCCCGATCTCGATCTCAGTCACGTCCAGAGCCTTTCCACGGGGTTGTGCGCCCCCAGTATCGCGCCCCCGCTCAGCGGCCCGAGTAGTTGGGCGCCTCGACCGTCATCTGGATGTCGTGCGGGTGGCTTTCGTGCAGGCCGGCCGAGGTGATCCGCACGAAGCGACCACACTCCTTGATCTCCGGGACCGTCCGGCCGCCGAGGTAGTACATGGACTGGTGCAGGCCGCCGACCAGCTGGTGGACGACGGAGGCCAGCGGGCCGCGGTAGGGCACCTGGCCCTCGATGCCCTCGGGGACCAGCTTGTCGTCGTCGCTGACGCCGTCCTGGAAATAGCGGTCCTTGGAGTACGAGCGCCGCTCGCCGCGCGACTGCATGGCGCCGAGCGAACCCATCCCGCGGTAGGACTTCCACTGCTTGCCGTTGATGAACATCAGCTCGCCCGGCGACTCCTCGCAGCCGGCGAGCAGACTGCCGAGCATCACCGTGTCGGCGCCGGCGACCAGCGCCTTGGCGATGTCGCCGCTGTACTGCAGGCCGCCGTCGCCGATGACCGGGATGCCGGCCGCGCGGGCGGCAAGCGAGGCCTCGTAGATCGCGGTGACCTGCGGCACGCCCACGCCCGCGACGACCCGGGTGGTGCAGATGGAGCCCGGGCCCACGCCCACCTTGATGCCGTCCACGCCGGCGTCGACCAGTGCCTGGGCGCCGTCCCTGGTGGCCACGTTGCCCGCGACGACGTCCACCCGGTCGTAGTTGGACTTGATCTTGGCGGCCATCTCCGGCACCAGGCGCGAGTGGCCGTGCGCGGTGTCCACCACCAGGAAGTCCACGCCGGCCTCGATCAGCGCCTCGGCCCGCTCGTACGCGTCCCCGGCGACGCCGACCGCCGCGCCGACGATCAGCCGGCCGTTCGCGTCCTTGGCGGCGCGCGGGTACTGCTCGGCCTTGACGAAGTCCTTGACGGTGATCAGTCCCCGCAGCCGGCTCTCCTCGTCGACCAGCGGCAGCTTCTCGATCTTGTGCCGGCGCAGCAGCTCCATGGCGTCCTCGCCGGAGATCCCGACCCGCCCGGTGACCAGCGGCATCGGGGTCATCACCTCGCGGACCTGCCGGCCGCGGTCCGGCTCGAAGGCCATGTCCCGGTTGGTGACGATGCCCAGCAGCCGACCCTCGACGTCCGTGACGGGGACGCCGCTGATCCGGAACCGGCCGCACAGCTCGTCGGCCTCGCGCAGCGTGGCGTCGGGGCGGATGGTGATCGGGTCGGTGACCATGCCGGACTCGGAGCGCTTGACGCGGTCGACCTGGGCGGCCTGCTCCTCGATCGACAGGTTGCGGTGCAGCACGCCGGCGCCGCCCTGGCGGGCCATGGCGATGGCCATCCTGGCCTCGGTGACCTTGTCCATCGCGGCGGAGATCAGCGGAACGTTTACCCGGACGTTCCGCGAGATACGCGAGGAGGTGTCGATGTCCTGCGGCTCCATGTCGGCGGGCCCCGGCAGCAGCAGCACGTCGTCGAAGGTCAGCCCCAGGGTGGCGAACTTCTCGGGCACCTCGCCCGCGTAATCAGTCATGACAGCCTTACAGCCTTTCCCGCATCTCCGGCGTACTCCCCTTGGGCTCACCCCGCCGGGGTGCACTCCATGCTACGGCTCCCGGCATGAGCAACTGACCGGACTGTCCAGGCTCGCCAACGGAGCGCCCGGCCACGCCCTTCGTGCCCCTAGCGCCCGGCGAGCGCCCGCAGCCGGGAGAGGGCCCGGTGCTGGGCGACGCGGACGGCGCCCGGCGACATGCCGAGGACCTGACCCGTCTCCTCGGCGGTCAACCCGATCGCGACCCGCAGCAGCACCAGCTCCCGCAGGTGTCCCGGCAGGTTGGCGAGCAGCTTCTTGGCCCACTCGGCGTCGCTGCTCTGCAGCGCGCGCTCCTCGGGCCCCAGCGAGTCGTCCGGCCGCTCCGGCATCTGGTCGGAGGGCACGGCGGTGGAGCCCGGGTGCCGCAGCGCGGCCCGCTGGAGGTCGGCGACCTTGTGCTGGGCGATCGCCACGACGAAGGCGTCGAACGGCCGGCCCGTGTCGCGGTAGCGCGGCAGGGCGCACAGCACCGCGAGGCAGACCTCCTGCGCCAGGTCGTCCACGAAGTCTCTGGCCTCGGCCGGCAGTCGGGCGAGGCGGGTGCGGCAGTAGCGCAGCGCCAGCGGGTGCACGTGGGCCAACAGGTCGTGGGTCGCCTGAGCGTCCCCCTCAGCGGCACGATGCACGAGGGTGCCGATCCCGGTTGCCTCGTCATCGCGCATCGGTCCATGGTGCACCGTTCCTCCACGATCCGAACCACCGTGGGCTGAGTTGTGCACCGAAGCGTTATGTGCGGGAGCGCTCAGAGTCATGTTCCTCGCTCTCCCCTTACACGTGGCCGGCTCGTCCCCAAGGAGCGTCATGCCTTCAAGGATGCGTCACCCGGGAACTTTTTGAGCACCGCCGCCCGACCTGCCCACTCCCGGGCTGCTCACCGGACGGGGTGAGGGCCGCCGCCGCGCTCCCCGTCCGGCCATCGAACCCGTCAGCGAACCAAGCCCCAGCGGAAGCCCAGGGCCACCGCGTGCGCGCGGTCGGAGGCGCCGAGCTTCTTGAAGAGCCGCCGGGCGTGCGTCTTGACCGTGTCCTCCGAGAGAAAGAGCTCACGGCCGATCTCCGCGTTGGACCGGCCGTGACTCATCCCCTCGAGCACCTGGATCTCGCGCGCCGTGAGCGTCGGCGCCGCGCCCATGTCGGAGGAGCGGAGCCGGCGCGGCGCGAGGCGCCAGGTCGGGTCGGCGAGCGCCTGGGTGACAGTGGCGCGGAGCTCGGCGCGCGACGCGTCCTTGTGCAGATAGCCGCGGGCGCCGGCGGCCACCGCGAGCGCCACGCCGTCCAGATCCTCGGCGACGGTGAGCATGATGATGCGGGCGCCGGGGTCGGCGGAAAGCAATCGGCGGACGGTTTCCACGCCCCCGAGCCCGGGCATGCGCACGTCCATCAAAATCAGATCGGAACGATCGGCGCCCCAGCGGCGCAGGACTTCCTCGCCGTTGGCCGCCGTCGTGACTCGCTCGACGCCAGGCACGGTCGCGACCGCGCGGCGCAGCGCCTCTCGGGCGAGCGGGGAGTCGTCGCAGACAAGGACGGACGTCATGGCCGGCCTCCGCAGCTGATGCGCATCACCTTGAGCCTCCAGGCAGTTGTGTGTCGTCATCTGTGCGGTTGACCAGGCCCGTCAACCGCCTCCGCCCTCTCAACGACGGTCACCCGAAAGAGTTACGGCCACCAACCGCACAGCACCAGCACTCTACGTGACCGACTTATCACACGGGAGCCCCTCTCGGTAAACACGCCGAACTTTGCCTTCGCCCTTTTTGAACCTTCTTGCCCATCTTGAGGTGTCTACGGCTATATTCAGCTGGTAGTCATATAAACATCAGGCTTCAGAGGCTTCCGCAGCAGATCGAAGACGATGGGACACTGTCATGGCAGACTTCTCGCGCCTTCCCGGCCCCAATGCCGACCTGTGGGACTGGCAGCTGCTCGCCGCCTGCCGCGGCGTCGACAGTTCGCTGTTCTTCCACCCAGAGGGTGAGCGTGGCGCGGCGCGCAGCGCTCGCGAAGAGGCCGCCAAGGAAGTGTGCATGCGCTGCCCCGTGCGCGCGGAGTGCGCGGCGCACGCGCTGTCCGTCCGCGAGCCCTACGGGGTGTGGGGCGGGCTCACCGAGGACGACCGGGAGGAGTTGCTCGGGCGCGCGCGGCGCGATCTCGTCAACGCCTCGGCGCGTGGCGGCGCCCGGGGCGGCGGGGCCTGAGGGCCCCCACCACTCCCCGCGCCCCGGCGCGCTCCGGTGACCGAGCGTTCCGCGCCGGCCACCACGGTTCGGCCCCACTACGGTTCGGCCCCACTACGGTTCGGCCCCACTACGGTTCGGCCCCACTACGGTTCGACCCCACTACGGTTCGACCTATGACAACCGCATTGGTGACGGGATCGACCGCCGGCATCGGCGCCGCCTTCGCGCGCCGGCTCGCCCGCGACCGGCACGACCTCGTGCTGGTCGCCCGCGACGGCGACGCGCTGCGACGGCAGGCCGCCGAGCTGCACGACAGACACGGCATAGAGGCCGCGGTGCTCGTGGCCGACCTGGCGACGGACGAGGGCATCGAGGCCGTCGAGCGCCGGCTCGCCGATCGCGACCGGCCCATCGGCCTGCTGGTCAACAACGCCGGCTTCGGCCAGCGGGGCCGCTTCCTCGACGTCCCCGTGGCCGACGAGCTGCGGATGCTCAGGGTGCACTGCGAGGCGGTGCTCAGGCTCACCTCCGTGGCCGCCGAGGCGATGCGGCGGCGCGGCCGCGGCGGGGTGATCAACGTGGCCTCGGTCGCCGCGTTCCTGCCCCGTGGCACGTACGGGGCGTCCAAGGCGTGGGTGGTGCAGTTCACCCAGGGGGTGGCCCGGGACCTGGCGGGCAGCGGGGTGCGGCTGCTGGCGCTCTGCCCGGGGTTCGTCCGCACCGAGTTTCACGAGCGCGCCGGGATGAGCACCGACAACATCCCGAACTGGATGTGGCTGGACGCGGACCGGGTGGTGGACGCGGCGCTGCGCGACCTGGCGCGCGGCCGGTCACTGAGCGTGCCCGACGGGCGCTACAAGGCGCTGCTCGGCGTCACCAAGCTGGTGCCGCGGAGCGCGCTCGGCGCCGTGTCCTCGCGGGCGGGGCGCAAGTACGGCCCCGGGCGCCCCAGGGATCGAGCGAATCGTCCCGGATCGACCGGGGAGTAACTGTGACGAAAGAGACACGACTCACTAAGCTGGACGTATGAAAAATTGGCGCCTAGAGACTCGGACCCATCATGACTTTCGTACAGGTAATCGATTGCCGGACCAGCCGGGTCGATGAGCTGAACCGGCTGATGGACACCTGGGTGGCCAGCACCCAGGGCAAGCGGACCGCCACACACTCGGTGGTCGGCAGGGACCGGGGGGACTCGACACACATCGTCGAGATCGTGGAGTTCCCCTCGTACGAGGAGGCCAAGCGCAACTCGGACCTGCCGGAGACCGAGCGGATCTTCGAGGAGATGGTCGCGCTCTGTGACGACGTGCCGCGCTTCACCGACCTGGACGTGGTGCGCGACGAGCAGCTGAACAAGGCGACGGCCAGGAGCTTCTTCGAGGAGATCAGCAAGGGCAACCCCCACCCCCTTGAGGGCCTGTGCACGCCCGGCTACCTCGACCACGACCCGGGCAACGACGGCCCCGAGCCGCTCGGCAAGGCCGAGACCGAGGCGGTCGCCGCCCGCTACGTCGGTGCCATCTCGCCCACCTTCCTGATCGACGACCAGGTGGCGGAGGGTGACATGGTGACCACCCGCTGGACGGTCACCGGCACGCACGACGGCGAGTTCATGGGCCTTCCGGCCACCGGCCGGCCGGTGCGGATCACCGGTCAGACCACCCACCGGTTCGACCACGGGCTGATCGCCGAGGCCTGGTGGAACTGGGACCAGTTCGGCCTGCTAAGCCAGATCGGCCTGGTCGAGCTCTGACCTGGCCCCGTCCATCCGGCCCACGTCCCCACACGCCGAGGGCCCCGGCCCCGCGAGCAGCACTCGCGGCGCCGGGGCCCGTTCCCTGTCCGGGAGCGTCCCGGGGCACGCGCCGAGGGTCAGTGGGCGTGGCCGTGACCGTGCCCGGCCGGCTCCGGCTCCTCTTCCTTCTTCTCCACCACCAGGGTCTCGGTGGTGAGCAGCAGGGCGGCGATGGAGGCCGCGTTCTGCAGCGCGGAGCGGGTCACCTTGACCGGGTCGATGACGCCGTCCTTGACGAGGTCGCCGTAGGTGCCGGCGGCCGCGTTGTAGCCCTGGCCCTTGTCGAGCTCGGCCACCTTGGAGGTGATCACGTAGCCCTCGAGGCCCGCGTTCTCCGCGATCCAGCGCAGCGGCTCGACGGCGGCGCGGCGCACGATCGCGACGCCGGTCGCCTCATCACCCGAACGGCCCAGGTCATCGTCGAGAACCTTGGCGGAGTGCACCAGGGAGGCGCCGCCGCCGGGGACGATGCCCTCCTCGACCGCCGCGCGGGTGGCGGAGATGGCGTCCTCGAGGCGGTGCTTCTTCTCCTTCAGCTCCACCTCGGTGGCGGCACCGACGCGGATCACGCAGACGCCGCCGGCCAGCTTGGCCAGCCGCTCCTGCAGCTTCTCGCGGTCCCAGTCGGAGTCGGTGTTGTCGATCTCGGCGCGGATCTGGGCGATCCGGGCCTCGATGTCGGCCTGCTGGCCGCCGCCGTCCACGATGGTGGTGTCGTCCTTGGTGATGGTGACCCGGCGGGCCGAACCCAGCACGTCGAGGCCGACCTGGTCGAGCTTGAGGCCGACCTCCTCGGAGATGACCTGGCCGCCGGTGAGGGTGGCCATGTCGCCCAGCATCGCCTTGCGGCGGTCGCCGAAGCCGGGGGCCTTGACGGCCACCGAGTTGAAGGTGCCGCGGATCTTGTTGACGACGAGGGTGGAAAGCGCCTCGCCCTCCACGTCCTCGGCGATGATCAGCAGCGGCTTCGAGGAGCCGGCCTGCATGATCTTCTCCAGCAGCGGGAGCAGGTCCTGGATGGAGGAGATCTTGCCCTGGTGGATCAGGATGTAGGGGTCGTCGAGGACGGCCTCCATGCGCTCCTGGTCGGTCACCATGTAGTGCGACAGGTAGCCCTTGTCGAAAGCCATGCCCTCGGTGAAGTCGAGCTCGAGGCCGAAGGTCTGGGACTCCTCGACGGTGATCACGCCGTCCTTGCCGACCTTGTCCATCGCCTCGGCGATCAGCTCGCCGACCTGCTTGTCCTGCGCGGACAGCGCGGCAACGGCGGCGATGTCCGCCTTGGAGTCGATCGGCCGGGCGCTGGCCCTCAGGTCCTCGGCGATCGCCGCGACCGCGGCGTCGATCCCGCGCTTCAGACCGGCCGGGGAGGCGCCGGCGGCCACGTTGCGCAGCCCCTCGCGGACCAGGGCCTGGGCCAGCACGGTGGCGGTGGTGGTGCCGTCACCCGCGATGTCGTTGGTCTTGGTCGCCACCTCCTTGACGAGCTGGGCGCCCAGGTTCTCGTACGGGTCCTCGACCTCGACCTCCCGGGCGATGGTGACGCCGTCGTTGGTGATGGTCGGCGCGCCGAACTTCTTGTCGATGACGACGTTGCGACCCTTGGGGCCGATCGTCACCTTGACCGCGTCGGCCAGCTTGTTCACGCCGCGCTCGAGGGCGCGACGGGCGTCCTCGTCGAATTTCAGGATCTTCGCCATCGGTTGGGTGTCCCTTGTGCCTTGTCTTCTTCGTAAGGGCGGGTTCCGCGGGGCGGCCACACAACGGCGCCCCGGCCCCGGCCGTGCTTCAGATCAGGCGCGGGTCCCGGGGCGCGTCGGTGCCGAACTGCTCTCGACCGGTCCGAGTTACTTCTCGATGATCGCGAGCACGTCGCGGGCGGAGAGAACGAGGTACTCCTCGTTGTTGTACTTCACCTCGGTGCCGCCGTACTTGCTGTAGAGCACGACGTCGCCGACCTTCACGTCGAGCGGCAGTCGGTTGCCGTCCTCGAAACGGCCCGGGCCCACGGCCAGGACGACGCCCTCCTGGGGCTTCTCCTTGGCGGTGTCCGGGATGACCAGGCCCGAGGCCGTGGTCTGCTCGGCGTCGAGCGGCTGGACCACGATGCGGTCCTCAAGCGGCTTGATGGCAACCTTGGTGCTGGCGGTCGTCACGATCCGACCTCCCCCTTCGGAGATCTCGCGGGGTCTTCATGTCTGGGAGCGACCTGCAGGACCCGTCGTCGCGGGTGCCGGATCCGCCCGTCGCTTGTTGGCACTCCTACGGTGAGAGTGCCAGCGTCGAGACTAGGCCGCGGTTAGCACTCAGTCAACTAGAGTGCCAACGCGCCCTGGCGGGCGCGGCACCCCGAAGGTTCCGCACGTGGTGGGACGGGGGCCCAACGGGTGTGCCGCGGCGCCGCGTTACGCCCGATCTCCCGCCGGTGGTTCCCCCGCCGACCTGCGCGTTTTCGGCGCAGCGCACGGGTGCGGTTGGGGGCGCGGGGAGCAGGGGACCGTGGCGAACGCCGTGGCGCTGCGCGCGGGGGTGGCGCTTCACGCCGGGCGCCGTTCTCCACCGCCGCGCGCCAGGCCCGTCCTCGGCGGCTGCGTCGTCTGGTCGGGGCCGGCGGGCCGGCCGCGCGCCGCGTCGTGGTGTCAGAGGTAGTCCTCCAGTCGGGCCAGGGCGAAGCCCTGGGCCGTGGCCGTGTCCAGGACGCGGCGGACCATGTCCGGCATGGAGCCGCCCCACTCCGAGGTGCCGCGGAAGTGGGTGAGGATGATGTCGCCCGGCTGCAGCTTCTCGTCGCCGCGGCCCCAGGCGATGCGGTCGGGGAACGCCTCCTCGGCCCACAGCGGGACCACCTCGACGCCGCAGGAGGCCGCCGCCCGCAGCGTGTCGCGGTCGTACGCCCCGTACGGCGGGCGGAAGAGGGTGGGGCGCTCGCCGATCTCCTCCTCGAGGGTGTCCTGTTGGCGGCAGATCTCCGTCCGCTGCTCCTCGTAGGAGAGCTTCGGCATCTCGCGGTGGTTGACGGAGTGGTTCTGGATCCCGGAGCCGTCCCGGTGCGCCTGGCGGAAGTAGTCGTAGTCGTCGCGGGCCACGTAGTCGGAGAGGAAGCTGCTGTAGGGAATGTCGAGTTCCCGCATCATCTCCAGCAGTTTCGGGTCCTTCTCCGCGCCGTCGTCGATGGTCAGGAAGACGACCTTCTCATCGGTGGGCACCCGCACGATCACCGGCGGCAGGCCCTTGCCGGCGATGTGGCCCGGTTCGCTGGTGAGTTCGGGCTTCTCGGCCGGCGGCGCGGGGGCCCGGAGAGGGACGCGCCGCAGACCCCAGGACTTGGCCGCCGCGATCCGTCGCGTTTCGGCGCGCTCCAGGTGCTTGGCGTAGGCCGCCAGCGCGTCCGCCACGGTGCGCGCCTGCGCGGCGCGCTGGGGGGCGCCGAGGGCGAGTGCCGGGTCGCCGCCCGAGCCGGGGCCGTGCGGCGGGGGCGCCGGCGCGCCGGCGACGGTGGTGAGCAGCCGCCGGTCGTCCGATTCGGTGGGCGGCGTCGGGACGGCGCCTGAACAGGCGAGGGCGAGTATCGTCGCGCCGCCCAACAGCCCGCAGCGCCGCGCCCGCCAGCGGAGCCGGACCGGCGGGCCCTGCCCCCCTCTCGGGATAATTTGTCTTACTTGTCCGATAATCTCCATGGTTCCGGATGGTGCCATCCGCACTCCCGGGACCCCGGCAGCCCGATCCGTGGCGCCGGGGAGAATGACCCGTGTGGCCGCACCGTCCGCCGCCCTCGGCGCCTTCCCCGACCTGCTCACCGAGCGGGGCCAGCGACTCCTCGCGCAGTTGCGGGACCTCGACCCGGCCGACGAGCTGACCGCCGCCACCCGACTGCGCCGCGACCACCCCGCCGAGCTCGTCTCGGCCGCCATCGGCCAGGCCCGGCTCAGGCAGCGCGCGGCCGCCAAGTTCGGCCGGGACGCGGAGCGCATGTACTTCACGCCGCACGGCGTGGAGCAGGCCACCCGCGCCCCCGTCGCCGCCTGGCGCGCCGCCCGCTTCGCCGAACTCGGCGCGCGCCGCCTCGCCGACCTGTGCTGCGGCGTCGGCGGGGACGCCATCGCGCTGGCCCGCGCCGGCATCGAGGTGGTCGCCGTCGACCGGGACCCGCTGACCTGCGCCGTGGCGCGCGCCAACGTCGAGGCGCTCGGGCTCGCCGACCGCGTCGAGGTGCGGGAGGCCGCCGTGGAGGACGTGCCGCTCGACGGCTTCGACGCGCTCTTCGCCGACCCGGCGCGGCGCGGCGGGCGCGGCCGGGTCTTCGCCCCCGAGGCGTACTCGCCGCCGCTCTCCTGGGCGCTGGCGGCCGCGGGCCGCGCGCCGTTGGCGGCGCTCAAGGTGGCGCCCGGCGTGCCGCACGAGGCAGTCCCCGCCGAGGCCGCGGCCGAGTGGGTCTCGCACCGGGGCGAGGTCAAGGAGGCCGTGCTGTGGTTCGGCACGGGCGAACGGGAGCCGCGCCGCGCCACGCTGCTGCCCGGCTGTGACACGCTGGCCGGCTCGGGCGCCCGCCGGGCGCCGGCCGGCGAGCCGGGACGCTACCTCTACGAGCCGGACGGCGCGGTGATCCGCGCCCACCTCGTCGCCGAGGTCGCCGAGGCGATCGGCGGCCGGCTGCTCGACCCGGAGATCGCCTACGTCACGGCGGACGCCCCGGCGGCCACGCCGTTCGCCACCGGCTACGAGCTCACCGACGTGCTGCCGTTCAACGTCAAGCGGCTGCGCGCCCTGCTGCGCGAGCGCGACGTCGGCACGGTGACCGTCAAGAAGCGCGGCTCGGCGCTCACCCCTGAGGAGCTGATCCGGCGCCTCAAGCCGCGGGGCCCGGGCGCCGCGACCGTCTTCCTCACCCGGGTCGCGGACGAGCCGGCGATGTTGCTGAGTCCCGGGGTGCTCAGTCCTCGACCGGGGTGAACCGCCAGCGGTGGACCGGGCGGTGCAGCAACTCGGCCGGCGGGTCCGGGAGTTCCGCGAGCTGCCCGGCGGGCCACCAGGTGATCACCAGTACCCGGTCCGGCTCGGCCGCGAAGGTCTCGCGGCGGTCGGGGGCCGGGTCGAGCGGCTGGTCGCGGACCCATGCCAGCAGCTCGGCGCCGCGCCCGGTGACGGCCCTGGCCTCCCACATCAGCGCGACGGCGGCCATCAGTGGTGGTGCCCGTGGAGGGCGTCGTGGGCGTCGTGGCCGGGGACGTGGGTCTCGGTGACCGGCAGGGAGGAGTCGGCCGGCAGGTCGAGCGCCGAGGGCGTGCGCCCCCTGGCGACCATCTCCGCGCCGAGCGCCGCCACCATCGCGCCGTTGTCCGTGCACAGGCCCGGCCTCGGCACCCGCAGCACGATCCCGGCGTCGGCGCAGCGCTCCTCTGCCATGGCGCGCAGCCGCGAGTTGGCCGCCACGCCGCCGCCGATCATCAGGTGGTCCACGCCCTCCGACCGGCAGGCCCGGATCGCCTTCCTGGTCAGCACGTCGGTGACCGCCTCCTGGAACGAGGCCGCCACGTCCGCGACCGGCACCTCATCGCCAGCCGCCCGCCGGTTCTCGACCCAGCGGGCCACGGCCGTCTTGAGACCTGAGAAGGAGAAGTCGAACGGCGCGTCGCGCGGCCCGGTGAGCCCGCGTGGGAAGCGCACCGCCTCCGGGTCGCCCTCGCGGGCCAGCCGGTCGATGACGGGGCCGCCGGGGAAGCCGAGCCCCAGCACCCGCGCCACCTTGTCGAAGGCCTCGCCCGCCGCGTCGTCGATGGTCGCGCCGAGCGGCCGCACGTCGGTGGTGATGTCCGGGGCGAGCAGCAGCGAGGAGTGGCCGCCGGAGACCAGCAGGGCCATGGTCGGCTCGGGCAGCGGGCCGTGTTCGAGCTGGTCCACGCAGATGTGCGAGGCGAGGTGGTTCACGCCGTAGAGCGGCTTGCCGAGCGCGTAGGCGTACGCCTTGGCGGCCGAGACGCCGACCAGCAGCGCGCCGGCGAGCCCCGGGCCCGCCGTGACGGCGATCGCGTCCAGGTCGCGCGCCGAGACGCCGGCCTGGGTGAGCGCCCGCTCGATGGTGGGGACCATCGCCTCCAGGTGCGCGCGGCTGGCGATCTCGGGCACCACCCCGCCGTAGCGCGCGTGGTCGTCCACGCTTGAGGCGACGGCGTCCGCCAGCAGCGTGTGGCCGCGCACGACGCCGACCCCGGTCTCGTCACAGGACGTCTCGATGCCGAGGACGAGCGGTTCGTCAGCCATCTTCTTCCTTCTTCTCCTCCGTCGGTTCGGGCGCCGGCTCCAGCTCGCGGCGCATCACCAGCGCGTCGTGGCCGCCCGGCTGGTAGTAGCCGCGCCGCACGCCGATCGGCGCGAAGCCGAAGGCGGTGTAGAGCCGCTGGGCGCGCTCGTTGTCGACACGGACCTCGAGCAGCACCTCGCGGCAGCCGAACCCGGCGGCGGCGTCGAGCAGTTCGGACAGCAGCCGGGCGCCGAGCCCGGTGCCCCGGTGGTCCTCGGTGACGCCGATGGTCATCACGTCGCCCGACTCTCCAGAGACGCCGAGCCCGCCGTAGCCGACGAGACGGCCGTCAGGACCCTCCGCCACCACGTAGCGGCGGCTGGGGCGCGGGCCGCGGGCGCCGGCCAGCTCGGACCAGAACATCTCAGCCGACCAGGCGTCCTCGGGGAACAGTTCGGCCTCGAGACCGAGCACCGGCTCGATGTCCCACCAGCGCATCTCGCGCAGCACGACCTGCCCGGCGCGGTTCGCCGTCAACGGGTGACCGCCTTGTAGCCGGTGGGCACCCTGGCGTCCGGGCGACGCAGATAGCGCGGCCGCGGCTCCTCGAGCTCCGCGCCGGCCGCGAGCCGCTCGGCGGCCAGCGCGGCGAGCGCGGCTGCCGAGGCGTGGCGCGGCAGGTCGTCGCGGTGGCCGGGGAACGCCTCCGGGTAGAGCAGCGCGCCGGCGCCGACGGCCGGCAGCCCGGCGACGGCCTCGGCGATCTCGGCGGGGCGGTCGACGGCGGGTCCTTCGACGCGGGTCCTGGCGTCCGCGTAGCGGGCCCAGTAGACCTCCCTGCGCCGGGCGTCGGTGGCGACCACGAACGGCTCGGTCAGTCCCGAGGCGTAGGCGATGGAGTCCAGCGTGCCGAGGCCGTGCACCGGGATGCCGGCGGCCGAGCCGAGCGCGGCGGCGGTGGCCAGGCCGACCCGCAGCCCGGTGTAGGGGCCGGGGCCCGTGCCGACCACCAGGGCCGTGACCTCGGCGAGCCGGCGGCCGGCCGTGGCCAGCACCCGGTCGACGGCGGGCAGCAGCAGTTCGCCGTGGCGGCGCGGGTCGACCTCCTCGGCGGTGGCCAGGGCACGCTCGCCGTCGTGCAGGGCGACGGTGACGGCGGGGGTCGCGGTGTCCAGGGCGAGCAGCAGCACCCGGCAAGCCTACGACTCGCCGAGCGGCCCTCCGTCTCCTGGTAGCGTCGGGCCAGGACCCTTCGATCCACTCGTCCCTGCGCGAAAGGCGGACAGCAGACCGTGGCGCGCCACACCTCAAGCTCCGGTTCCGGTGTCTTCGTCTCCGTGCTGACCGTCGCCGCGCTCGCCGTCGTCGCCTTCTTCGCCTACCAGGCGTCGGCGGCCGACGACGGGCCGCCGCTGGCCTCCGAGCAGCCGGACGAGTCCGCCTCTCCCGAGGACGACGCCACGGATGGCGGCGAGGACGCCGAGGCGGAGGAGCCGCCGCTGCCGGCCGAGTCGGGGACCGGCAGGCGCGTGGTCTACGCGCTCGGGCAGCAGCGGGTCTGGCTGGTGGACGTCGCGCAGGACGGCACCGGCGAGGTGGTGCTCGACACCTTCCCCGTCTACCCGAGCTCGGTCAGCCCCGAGCCCGGCGAGTACGCGGTCACCTCCCGCACCCCGAGCGGCACCGGCTCCGACGGGGTGGCCATCGAGCACACGGTGATCTTCCACTCGGAGGGCGACGTGGTCTTCGGCTTCTCGGCCGCGATCGACGGCTCGACCCCAGACCCGCAGGCGACCCAGCGCACCGGCGCGGTCCGGGAGTCGCGAGAGGACGGGGCCGCGATGTGGGAGTTCGCCACCGAGAACGTCGCGGTGGTCGTCGTCCCCTGAGGGTCGGGCCTAGCCCGCGAGTTGGTCGAGGCCGGCGCCGTGCCAGCGGTCGCCGATGCCCGTCAGGGACACCTCGCGGGTGTCGTCCTCGGCGTCCGCGCCCCGGTGGATGACGACGTGCAGCCGGTCCTCTGACAGCTCCTCGACGCGGCCCTCGCCCCACTCGACCACCACCACCGACTCCGGCAACGCCACGTCGAGGTCGAGGTCCTCCATCTCGTCGAGGCCGCCGGCCAGCCGGTAGGCGTCGACGTGCACCAGCGGCGGGCCGCCAGCCAGCGACGGGTGGACGCGGGCGATCACGAAGGTGGGCGAGGTGACGTCGCCGCGCACGCCGAGCCCCTCGCCGATGCCGCGGGTCAGCGTCGTCTTGCCGGCGCCCAGCTCCCCGGTGAGCAGCACGAGGTCGCCGGGGCGCAGCAGCGCGGCGAGCCGCCGGCCGAGCTCGCGCATCCGGTCGGCGTCGGGGACGGTGAGCGCGACGGGGGGGTCAGACAGCTGGTTCATGGGGATGGATGCTACGCGCGAGCAGCCTGGCCAGGGCGTCGTTGACGACCAGCGGCGCCTCGAGGAGCACCAGATGCCCCGTCTCCGGCACCAGCAGCAGCTCGGCGGCCGGCAGTTCCTCGGCCATGCGCTCGCTGTGCGAGGCCGGGGTCATCTCGTCCCGGTCGCCGGCCAGCACCAGCACCGGCAGGTCTTTCTCCAGGCCGCGGAGCACGCCGAGCGCGGCCATCTTGTCGTGCACGTGGAAGGCCGGGTAGAACTCGGCGACCACGTCCAGCGGCACGGCCTCGATCAGCCGCTCGGCGAACCGGGCGACGGCGGGGTCGATGGTCTTCGGCTCGCCGAAGGAGAGCCGCCGGAAGACGCCCGAGTACAGGTCACCGACGGCGCGCCGGCCGCGCTCGACCAACTCGGGACGGGCGCCGATCACCTTGAGCATCCTGGGCACCGCCTTGCGGACGAGGCCGATGACGGGGGCGGGGAAGCCGTAGGTGACGTCACTGAGGCCGCCGGCCGACGTGCCGATGAGGGCGACGCCGGTGACCCGCTCAGCGATGTACTCGGGGTACTGCTCGGCGAACGCCATCACCGTCATTCCGCCCATGGAGTGGCCGACCAGCACGACGGGCCCCTCGGGCGCGGCGGCGTCGAGCACGGCCTTCAGGTCGCGGCCGAGCTGGTCGATGCTGACGTCCTCGACGCGCTCGACCTGGGACCTGCCGCGCTCGGAACGGCCGTGGCTGCGCTGGTCCCAGTAGACCGCGCGGTAGTGGCCGCGCAGCGCGGCGCGCTGGAAGTGCCAGACGTCCTGGGCGAGGCAGTAGCCGTGGCAGAAGACGACGGTGGGGCGGCGGCGCACCGGCTCCGGGCGACGGAGCAGTTTGGCGAGCCGGCCGCGCGGCGCCGGCTCGGCGACCGCTGCCGGGGGCTTGAGCGCGGGGTGCTCGTCGGGCTCGTCGATCTCGTAGTACAGCTCGGTGCCGTCCTCGGCGAAGACGGTGCCCGGGGTGCCGCGCAGGGTGCCGAACGGGCCGGCCGCGTCCAGTTCGAGCCGGGCCTGGCGGCGCAGGTTGCGCTGCACGCTCAGCCGCTCGATGGCCACGGTGGTGGCGACGGTGGTGGCCACGGCGCCGACGGCCACGCCGGCTATGCCGGCGCGGCGGGCCCAACTCATGACGGCGCCCCCACCGGCTCCGGCAGCTCCCCGTGGTAGACGCGGGGGACCCGGTGACCGATGCGGGTGACGATCTCGTAGCCGATGGTGCCGGTGGCCCTGGCCCAGTCCTCGACGGTGGGCTCGCCGTGGTCGCCGGGGCCGAAGAGCAGGGCCTCGTCGCCGGCCTCGGCCGTGTCGCCGCCGAGGTCGACGACGAACTGGTCCATGGCGACGGTGCCGGCGACCGTGCGCCACTTGCCGGCGACCAGCACGGGCCCGGTGCCCGAGGCGTGGCGGGGGATGCCGTCGGCGTATCCGGCGGGGACCAGCGCCAGCGTGGTCTCGCCCGGTGTGGTGTAGCGGTGGCCGTAGGAGACGCCGTGGCCGCCCGGGACCCGCTTGACGCCGGCCAGCCAGGCGCGAAGCGTCATCACGGGGCGGAGCCCGAAGTCCTCCGGGGTGCCGACCTCGGGGGAAGGGGAGACGCCGTACAGGGCGATGCCGGCGCGCACCAGGTCGTAGTGGGCGGCGGGCAGGGTGAGGGTGGCGGGCGAGTTCGCCAGGTGGCGGACCTCGGGCCGCAGGCCGGCCAGGTCGGCGGCGGCCAGAGCCTCGTCGAAGACCTTCCGCTGGGCGGCGATCGACGGGTCGCCCGGCTCGTCGGCCCGAGCCAGGTGGGACCAGACGCCGGCGACCACGACCGTGCCGTCGACCTCGGCGGCGCGGGCGGCGGCGGTCAGGTCGGCCCAGTCGGCGGGCGGGCAGCCGTTGCGGCCGAGGCCGGTGTCGGCCTTGAGGTGGACCCTGGCGGGGCGGCCGGCGGCCCGGGCGGCGGCGACGGCCTCGGCCAGCGCCCAGCGGGCGCTCACGGAGACGTCGATGTCGGCCTCGATGGCGCGCCGCCAGGGGCCGCCCGGCACCCACAGCCAGCACAGCAGCCGCCCGGTGTCGCCGGCCGCGCGCAGCGCGAGCGCCTCCTCTGGCATGGCAGCGCCGAGCCAGGCGGCACCGGCCGCCCGGGCGGCCCTCGCGCACGGCACAAGCCCGTGCCCGTAGGCGTCGGCCTTGACCACAGCCATCAACTGGGCGCCACCGCTGAGGCGTTCGTGCAGCGCACGGACGTTGGAGCGCAGCGCGGCCAGATCGATGTCGGCGCGCAGCCGCCAGGTTTCGGGCAGGACGTGATCGTTCATTGTCCACCAGTGTCGCAGGAACCCCGGATTTCGCCGCCCTGACCGCCGGAAACGACGGCGGGGCGCGGGCCCGCCGAGGGGGTTTCCTGCGCCGCGGCGACCGGCACGGGCCAGACTGGTGTCATGAGGACGGCCTATCGCGTGGAGACGGTGCGGACCGCCGAGCGGACGCTGATGGCACGGCTGCCCGAGGGCACCCTGATGGCGCGGGCCGCCGCCGGCCTCGCGGCGGCCTGCGCCGACCTGCTGCGGGGCCGCCGCTCCCGCCGCGTGGTGCTGCTGGTGGGCAGCGGCGACAACGGCGGCGACGCCCTCTACGCGGGCGCTCGCCTCGCCCGCCGGGGCGCCGGGGTGACCGCCGTGCTGCTCTCCCCCGACCGCGCCCACCCCGGCGGTCTCGCCGCGCTGCGCGCCGCCGGCGGCCGGGTCGCCGCGCCGGACGGCGCGTCCGCCGCCCTCGCCCGCGCCGACCTGGTGGTGGACGGCATCACCGGCATCGGCGGCCGGGGCGGGCTGCGCCCGGCCGCCGCCGAGTTGGCCCGCCAGGCCTCCGCCGCCGGCACGCCGGTGGTCGCCGTCGACCTGCCGAGCGGCGTCGACCCCGACACCGGCGAGGTGCGCGGCGAGGCCGTGCGGGCGGCGCTCACCGTCACCTTCGGCACGCACAAGCCGGGGCTGCTGGTCGACCCGGCCGCCGAGCACGTCGGCGAGGTGCGGCTCGTCGACATCGGCCTGGGCCCCGAACTGCCGGCGACGCCCGACCTGGCGGTGCTGGAGCCGGCCGACGTGACGGCGCTGCTGCCCCGCCCCACCGGCGAGAGCGACAAGTACCGGCGCGGCGTGATCGGCATCGCGGCCGGCTCGCCCCGCTACCCGGGCGCGGCCGTGCTCGCGGTCGGCGGCGCGCTGCACGGCGGCGCGGGCGCGGTCCGCTACGCGGGACCGGCCGACGCGGCCGTCATCGCCCGCTACCCCGAGACGTTGGTCTCCACCGGCCTCCCGCACCAGGCCGGCCGGGTGCAGGCCTGGGTGGTCGGCCCCGGCATCGGCGACGACCCGCAGGCCCGCGAGCGGGTGGCGGACGTGCTGGACGCCGACGTGCCGGTGCTGGTGGACGCGGATGGGCTGCGCGGCCTCGACCCGGCCCGGATCCAGGCCCGCACCGCGCCGACCGTCCTCACCCCGCACGCCGGCGAGGCGGCCGCGCTGCTCGGCACCGCCCGCGACCAGGTGGAGGCCGCCCGGCTGGCCGCCGTCCGTGAGCTCGCCGAACGGTTCGGCGCCGTGGCCCTGCTCAAGGGCTCAACCACCCTGATCGCCGACCCGGCCGGCGGACCCGTGCGCGTCAACCCCACCGGCACCCCGTGGCTGGCCACGGCCGGCAGCGGCGACGTGCTCTCCGGCCTGATCGGCGCCCTCCTCGCGGCCGGCCTCACCCCCCTGGACGCCGCCTCGACCGGCGCCTACCTGCACGGCCTCGCCGGCTCCCGGGCCCCCAGGCCCCCCACGGCCTCCACCGTCACCGAGACCCTGCCGACGGTCTGGCGCGCGCTCCTCGACCACGGTCTCGACCACGGGACGGCCTGACGGGTCTGACGGCCCGACCACCCACCCCTCACCGCGCCGGGACGGCCGCTGGAACAA
>NZ_SMKC01000698.1 GCF_004348315.1 Streptomyces sp. 8K308
GTGGACGACCTCCAGGCGGTGGACGGCGTCGGCGAGACCCGCGCCCGCTCGGTCCGCGAGGGCCTCTCCCGGCTGGCCGAGTCCTCCATCCTCGAGCGGTACGTCTGACGCTCCGCCGGACGAGTGCGGCAGCCCCGGCCGGGCGGCAACGCCGGTCCCCCTGGCTCAGTCCTCCTCCAGGAGGAACGAGGTCTGCACGACCTCGAAGCCGTCCAGCGTGGCCTCCGCGAGGTAGGTGCCGGGTGCCGCCGCCCGGCCTGGGCTGCCGCACTCGTCCGCGTCCGAGTGCCGCTGGTCCCAGGCGATCGCGTGGCTCGCGGTGCCGCCCGCCGGCACGGCCGTCGGCACGGAGCCGGCGCCCTCCGGGCAGTGCGCCGAGGACCACACCAGGTTGTCCTCGGCGTCCGAG
>NZ_SMKC01000075.1 GCF_004348315.1 Streptomyces sp. 8K308
CACCACCCTCAAGCCGAAGTGGGAGTGGAACCACAACCCCGACACCACCCGATACACCGTCAACAACGGACTCACCCTGCGGACCGCCACCGTCACCGGCGACCTCTACGCCGCCCGCAACACCCTCACCCACCGCATCCAGGGCCCCACCTCCACCGCCACCATCACCCTCGACCACAACCAGATGCGCGACGGCGACCGCGCCGGCCTCGCCATGCTCCGCGACTCCTCCGCCTGGATCGGCCTCAAACGCGACAACGGCGCCACCCGCCTCGTCATGGTCGACGGCCTCACCATGGACGCCAACTGGAACACCACCGGCACCGGCACCGAACGCGCCACCGCACCCCTCACCGGCACCCGGATCTGGCTGCGCGCCACCGCCGACATCCGCCCCGGCACCGGCCGCCAGGCCCGCTTCTCCTACAGCACCAACGGCACCACCTACACCACCCTCGGCCCCGCCTTCACCCTCAACAACGCCTGGCAGTTCTTCATGGGCTACCGCTACGCCATCTTCAATCACGCCACCCAGGCACTCGGCGGCGCCGTCACCGTCACCCGCTTCGAACTGACGGCCGAGTCCACGACCACTCCCACGGCTGTCATCAGCCTCCGTTCCCGGGCCAACAACCAGTTCGTCTGCGCCGACAACGGTGGCGCCGACCCGCTCATCGCCAACCGCGCCAGCGCCGGCGTCTGGGAACGGTTCGACCTGATCGACCTCGGCGGAGGCGCCGTGGCGCTGCGCGCACAGGCCAACGGTCAGTACGTCTGTGCTGAGGATGGCGGGAACGCGCCGCTCATCGCCAACCGCACGAGTATCGGCGTCTGGGAGACCTTCCAGCGTGTGAACAACTCCGACGGCAGCATCAGCCTGCGCTCACTGTCGAACGACCAGTACGTCACGGCAGAGAACGGCGGAGCCTCCCCCCTGATCGCCGCCCGCACGACGATCGGGCTGTGGGAGTCGTTCGACCTGATCACCGTCTGACCCGAATCCGAACCGTGGGCCAGGGCTGCTCGCGGCACAAGTCCGAACCATGGCAAGGGCATCACGAGGCGCCGGTCGTGCGCACCGACGTCCTCCCTGTCCGACGGCACCCCGTCCCACTCAGACAGGGGCACCATGTATACGGGACTCTTGCGACATCTGCCACACCTGGTGACGGCACTGGCCGTCGCGCTGACCTTGTTCTCCGCGACACCGGTTCAGTCCGTGGCCCAGGCGGCGCCCGGACAAGACTCAGTACAGCTCAGTGTGGTGTGCGAGGGTGCTTACCCGCCGGCAGGTTGCTGCGACGGGTGGTCATCACCGTGTTCGTGTGGCGATCAGCAGGGCGTAGCCGAGCGTTCCGTCGGCGATGGCGGCGCGGGCCGCGGCCAGGACCTGGGTGGCGGCGTTCAGGTCGATCCCGGCCTCGGTGAGGCGTTGTGCGGCGGTCATGCGCAGGAGGTTCAGCCGGGCTTCGACCTGGTCGATCAGGTGGGTCATGGCCTGGTCGTGCCGCTCGGTGCGCACCGTGCGCAGTCCGGCGGCGGCCAGGATCTCGGTGTACTCCTCCAAGGGGCGGGCGTCGGCGACGCAGGCGATCCGCGCGGACAGGCCGGTCAGCGCGGGCGGGAGCCGGTCGGGGAGGGCGGTGACGTCGGTGATGCCGAGGCGGCCTCCGGGGTTCAGGACGCGGGCGAACTCGGCGGCGGCGCGCGTCTTGTCGGGGAAGGTGCACAGAGCACACTCGCACACCACCGCGTCGAACACGGCGTCCGGAAAGGGCAGGTGCTCGGCGTCGCCGGTGGTGAATACCGCTCGTTCGGCGAGGCCCGCGGCCCGGGCGGCGTCGCGGGCGAGGGCGCTGTTGGCCGGGGCGTAGTCCACGCCGTCGACGCGCACGTCGTAGGTGTCGACGAGGAGCAGGGCTGTGGTGCCGCGGCCGGATGCCACGTCGAGCACGCGCCGCCCCTTGGCCAGGTGCAGGCCGTCCGCGAGGCGCCGGGTCAGCGCCGTTCCGCCGGGATGATAGGAGTCCCCCAGCAGGAGCGCGACCGCGTCCGAGGAGTAGGCGGCGGCGCAGCAGGCCTTGAGGTCGTCGGAGGGCGGGTCGGGCCTTGGCGGGTGCCGTTCGGTCATCGCGGTTCCTCCTCGACGGCTTCGACGGCGGGCCCGGTGTGGGCGGTGCGTGAGCCGTACGGGGTGCTGGTGAGCCGGTCGGCCAGCGGCAGCGCGTTCGGTGCGACGGGGGAGACGCGGACGCCGGACATCGCCTCGCGGACTTGTTCGCGGTAGCCGACGGAGTTGTAGGCGCAGAACGGGATCAGCCGCCCGTCCGGTGTGATCTCCTCCACGCAGCACTTCATCAGCTGCTTGACGTTGAGGGTGTACGGGTCCTGGAAGTCCTGCACGACGATCATGAACGCCTTGTCGTTCAGGTCCCGCACCGCCGTCGGGAGGTCGATGCCGCAGGCGTCCGCGCAGTCCAGCGCCTCGGTCGTGGTCCGCAGCCGCTCCCCGGTCGTCTCCGTCCCCATGAAAGCGGAGGCCGACCACAGCTGAACCAGCGCCTCCCGGATCCCGGCGTCGGGCAGGACGCGGTTGGTGACGTAGTCGAGGTGGTCAGCCACGTCCAGCAGCCGCGGGATGGGGACGATGGTGCGGTTGCCCGGTTCGCCGTCCACCAGAAGGTAGGTGACGGAGCGGCAGGTCGGAAAGCAGCACGGCACGGGGAAGAAGTCGCCCCTCCGGAACCAGTCCGGCCGCTGCTCGGTGAGGAGCCGGATCACGTCGGGGTTGGTGAGCCGGTTCAGCGGGTCGAACGGCACGTGCCGGCCGGAGTGCGTGACCGGCTGGAAGGCCACCGAGCGGACGGCCGGGTGGTCGATGCCGTACTCGACGATCGCCCCGAGCTCGTGCTCGTTGAGTCCGCGCTCGACGGCCGCGACGAGGGTGACGGTCAGGCCCTGCTCGGCGCAGTTGTCGAGGGCACGCCGCTTGACCGTGCGCAGGTCACGGCCGCGGATCTCGCGGTGGGTGCGTTCGTCGAAGCCGTCGAACTGCAGATAGATGTTCACCGACCGGCCCGGCACGCGGTTGCGCTTGCCGAGCTCGGAGACGAGGTTCCGGTCGGTGGCCAGGCGGATGCCGTTGGTGTTGAGGGTGACGCTCCTGATCGGGCGGCCCTGCGCGAGGTCGATGAAGTCGAGGATGTGCTTGTGGAGGGTGGGCTCGCCGCCGGAGAACATCACCACCTCCGCCTCCCCCTCGCTGGCGACGAAGGCGTCGAGCATCCGCTCACACTGCTCGTGGGTGAGGGAGTAGCCGTCCGGCTGATGGCCGGAGTCGGCGAAGCAGATCGGGCAGTCCAGGTTGCAGCCGGTGTTGACCTCGATGATCCCCAGGCAGGCGTGCTGCTTGTGCTCGGGGCACAGCCCGCAGTCCGACGGGCAGCCGTCGCGTACCTCTGTCTGGAAGGCCAGTGGGATCGTGCCGGGCTTGTTGAAGCGGGCCGAGGACAGGTACTCCTCGGCGTCCCCGTACACATGCGCCTCGAACTCGCCGTGCTCGCGGCAGCGTTTCCGCAGGAATACCCGGTTCTCCCGGATGTTGACCTGGGCGTCGACCGGGGTCTTGCACAGCGGGCAGATCGACCTGGTGAACTCCACGAACACCTCGCTCCGGTCCGCCTTGCGCCTCGGTGAGGGCTGGGTCATCAGCTGACTCCTCTGGTAGGGGAGACGGTTGCCATCGGTCACCGGACCCCGAGGTCCGGGGGGGCGCTGGCTAGGGTGGCCAGGCCAGGCGCCCCGGGAACGGCGGCCGGGGAGGTGGCGGCCGTGTGGAGCGCGAGCTGGAGCGCCATGTGCGTGACGCTAACGGCGCCGGGGCGGCGGGAACGGTAAGCGCGCAGCGCCCGGTCGCGTGTTCACCGGCGCGGGGCGGCTCGGCGCTCGGCCTCGTCCCGTACCGAGGCGAGCGAGGCGGCGACCGTGGCCTCCCAGCGGGCGGCCACCGCCGTGCCCCACCACTGCCCGACCCGCCACAGGTCGGTGCCCAACTCGCCTCCGTACGCCAGCCGCGTCCCCGCCGCGGCCTCCGTCAGGACGAAGGACTCGATGACGTACGGCACGGGGCCGCGCACCAGCCGGAAGTCGATCCGCTCCGGCCGGGTGAAGCGCACCGTCTCCACCGTCACCGCTGCCAGCCGCCCACCGGCGACGGGTGTGCGGTGCTCGGCCAGCACCAGATCGCTGCCACGCTCCAGCACCCGCACCTTCCCTTCCATCGCCCGCGGCGTGCGGCCCAGATACGGCTCGGCCACCACGTCGAACACCGTCTCCCGGGAAGCGGCGATGTCGACGGCCCGCGGACCCAGCGGCCGGGTCCTGCGGCCCCAGCCGACATCGACCGGGACAGCCCCGGTCACCAGTCCCAGGTAGGCGGCGGCCAGCATGCCGCCCACCCCGGCAGCCCACACCGCGCCCCGCACACTCCGCGCGGCGCTCACCGGCTCGCCCGCCCCGCGACGTTCTCGACCACGACGCCGTTCCGGAGTGCGACGTGATTCCGGACCGTCCGCGCCAGCGGGGCGGGAGGCGGGTAGTACCGGGCGACGTCCGGGTTGATTCGCCCGGCAACGCTCACCGTGTCATGGCGGGCGGGCCCCTGCCAGGGGCACGGCGGTCTGGTCCGGCTCTTGGCGAAGCGTTCAGAGTCCATGCCGCGACGCTAGAGCGCTCATCGCTGGCCCGACGCAGAACGCGCCTACGTGCCGCTGTCCGTGTCGTCAGCCGCGGCTCGCAGGGCTGCCGAAGCTGGGCGACCTCGGAAAGACCGGCCAGGCCATGCGGAGTGCGGTAGACCCGGCACGCCACCGACGGCGAGGAGCCGGGCGAGGGGTCCCGGCACGGCGAACGGGTCGCGGTCGTCGAACAGGATCGTCGGGGAGCCGGTGAAGCCCGACCGCTCGGCCTCGGCCTGATCCCCGATCACCCTGGTGGTGAAGGACTCGCCCGACAGCCCAGCGCAGCCCAACGCCTGCCGCAGCCGCTCTTCGGCGAGCCGCTGCGGGGAACATCCCGGCACCACGAGAACTTCGATCTTCATATCCCCGGGATCACGCGGCGGGACAGCCTCTCAGACCGCCCAGTTGGTCGTGTGGAGACGCACCGCCCCGTCCGGATCCTCCTTGACGAGCGTTGGTAGTGGTTCGGTGACGTTCCACTCGATCACCGGGATGCCGTGGGTGCGGTAGTGCTGTCGCCTTTGAGCTTTCGTTCTCGGTAGGAGCCCAGGCTGGTCAAGCCGTATACCTCGATGTGGATGAGACCCGATGGGTCGTCGGTGAGGACGAAGTCGGGGAAGACAGCGTCGGTGGCGTCGAAGCGGAGCGGCTTGACGAAGCTGCGGTGAGCGGCGGTCAGGGCGTTGGCCATGTGGATCTCATGGGAGGAGTCTGCCGGCACATAAGTGCTGGTGGTGAGCATGGCGGCCAGGTTCTCGACGAGGAGGTAGCCCTTAGTACTCCAGTTGCAGTTCGCTATTCCCACTGGTCAGAGGCGAGTATCTGAGTGTACTCAACTGAGGGTGTGTCAGGATTGCTGAGTTCGTGACCTCGGGTGCGGCGGTACCGTTGTGCTGGTCATGCAAGATGATGCGCGGCCTGAGATGTGGTCGGCGGAGTTGGAAGAGTTGCTGGTGCGGGTGGGCACCGGTTCGGGCGGATGGACCTCCGCCGGCGGATGCGGGCCTACGTGCACGGCCTGCTGGGGCCGGTGGCCCGGAAGAACGGCTGGCAGTTGGCCGAGTACCCGGGCCACGGCACTCCGTCGGGGTTACAGCACTTACTCAGCCGCGCCTGTTGGAACCCCGATGAGTTAGGCGATGACCTGCGGGGATACGTCGCCGAGAAGCTCGGGGACCCGGCAGGCGTCCTGATCACCGACGACACCGGGTTCCTCAAGAAGGGCGTCACGTCGGCCGGTGTCCAGCGGCAGTACCCCGGCACCGCCGGCCGCACCGAGAACTGCCAGATAGGCGTCTTCGCCGCCTACGCCACGCCCAGGGGGCGGGCACTGGTGGACCGGGAACTGTATCTGCCCAAGTCCTGGACCTCCGACCGGGATCGGTGCCGGGCTGCGAAGATCCCCGACGAGCGGGAGTTCGCCACCAAGGGTGATCTGGCCAAGCCATGGTCGCGCGGGCCCTGGCCTCGCCGCTGCCGATCGCCTGGGTGACCGCGGACTCGGCCTACGGCCAGGAGTGGCGCTTCCGCCGGATGCTGGAGGAAACGGGAGTCGGCTACGTGCTGGCCGTGCCGAAGTCCCAGCAGGTCCACGCCATCGGCCGCATCGACTTCGCCATCGCTCAAGCGCCCGAGGACGCCTGGGAACGCCTCTCTTGCGGCGATGGCGCCAAGGGGCCGCGCGTCTACGACTGGGCCGCCGCGAGGCTGCCTCCCATCGCCGACTTCGACGGCGAGCAGCCCACCCATGAGCGGTGGGTGCTGGCTCGCCGTAGCATCGCGCGCCCGGACGAGATCGCCTACTACCTCGCCTACACGCCCGCCGGCACCACGGTCTCGGAAATGGTAGGCGTCGCCGGGACCCGCTGGGCGATCGAGGAAGCCTTCCAAGCCGCGAAGAACGAGTGCGGCCTGGACCAGTACGAAGTCCGCCGCTACACCGGCTGGTACCGGCACAGCACCCTGGCCATGCTCGCCGACGCCTTCCTCGCGGCTCAGGCCGCCCAGAGCGGCATAAAGGGGGCCGCGGAAACGGTTCCGCCTCCCTCGCACCACTCACCGTGGCGGAGATCCGGCGACTGCTGGCAGCTGAGCACCCGCCACTGACCCGCCGGCACAGCGGCCACGCCATGGGCTGGTCACGATGGCGACGACAACACCAGGCCATCGCCCGCCGCTGCCACTACCACCGCCGCACTCGATGTGACAAACTCAGCGGCACTGACGGCCCATCAGTTGAGTACACTCAGAAACACACCTCTGACCAGCGGGAATAGCGAACTGCGACTGGAGTACTAGGGCCGCGGCGCACGAGCAGGAGCACGATGCGCCGGCCATTGCCGACGGTGGCCGCGGCTGAGAAAGCCGAACGGTAGGAGCTCTCGCCCGTTGGACCAGGGCGGTGGTGCGAACAGTGGGGTGGCTAGGTGTCGAAGCCGCAGCCGGATTCCGTGTCGGGAGGTGGTCGTGTCCCTGAGTTCTGCGAGGAGAAGGCCTCGGCGTTCGATGCCGTGGCCGCTGTGGAGGCCGGAGCGGAAGTTGGTGAAGTCCTGACTGTTGGCCTCGGCGCGTGCGGGACGGTACGGCGGGACCACGTAGCGGGTCGTGGCGAGGACCTGGCCGTTGACCTCCAGTCGGCGGCCAGCCGCCGGAGGCGGGTGTGGCAGGTCGACCAGCTTCAACGCCAGGACGGGCGCCACTGGTTGAGCTGGGGCTCCTCCCACAGATAGTGGAGAAGGCCCAGCAGCCCGATGCTTCCCCGGGCCGACGACCGGTCCTCGCGCGGTGAATCGCCGATGGCTTGGCGGCGCTTCTTCTTCGATACGCGGGCACCGCGTCGGATCGTGTGGGCCCCATGGGCAAGGTCGGCGTCCGTCAACAGGAGGCGCGCGACGTCGGCCGCGGTGGCACGGATTACGACGATGGCGACGACGAGTCGGTCCATCGTTCCGTGTAAACAGTCCAGGGCACCGGTGAGGCGGTCGGGGGGAAGGCACTCGCATGGCCACCCCAGCCGACACACTCCCCTCCGTTCGCCCGTGCAGGCAGGTAGAGGCAGATCCGTGAGCGCCCCACCCAACATCGGTCATTCTCAGTCACGGTATTGCGACTCTCCGCGATGGACGCCTATCGTCGTCTCCCAGTTCTGATGCCCTCAGCAGGGAAATGAGGCACGTGGGACGCATCGTCATCCGGGGTGGGTTGGTGGTCACGGCCGCCGACGAGGTCGAGGCGGATGTGCTGGTGGAGGACGAGAAGGTCGTCGCGCTCGCCGCCGCCGGCAGCGATGAGGCCGAGGGCTGGACCGCAGACCGGGTCGTGGACGCGAGCGGGAAGTACGTCATCCCCGGCGGGGTGGACGCGCACACGCACATGGAGATGCCCTTCGGCGGTACCCACGCGTCCGACACGTTCGAGACGGGGACCGTGGCCGCCGCCTGGGGTGGGACGACCACGGTGGTGGACTTCGCCGTGCAGGCGCGGGGGCGGGCGTTGCGGGAGGGGCTCGACGGCTGGTTGGGCAGGGCCGCGGGCGCGTGCGCCGTGGACTACGGGTTCCACGTGATCGTCTCGGACGTGACCGACGCGTCGCTCGGGGAGCTGGACCGGCTGGTGGACGAGGGCGTCACCTCGTTCAAGCTGTTCATGGCCTATCCCGGGGTCTTCCACAGCGACGACGGGCGGATCCTGCGGGCCATGCAACGCGCCGCCGGCAACGGTGGGTTGGTCATGGTGCACGCCGAGAACGGGATCGCGATCGACGTGCTGGTGGAGCAGGCGCTGGCGGCCGGGCGTACGGAGCCGCGGTACCACGGGGAGGTGCGGCGGGCGCTGTTGGAGTCGGAGGCGACGCACCGGGCGATCCAGTTGGCACGGGTGGCGGGGGACGCTCCGCTGTACGTGGTGCACGTGTCGGCGCGGGAGGCGGTGGCCGAGTTGGCGCGGGCGCGGGACGAGGGGCTGCCGGTGTTCGGGGAGACCTGCCCGCACTACCTGTTCCTGTCCGCCGACAGGCTCGCCGAGCCGGGCTTCGAGGGGGCCAAGTACGTGTGCAGCACGCCGCTTCGGCCGCGCGAGCACCAGGCGGCGCTGTGGCGGGCCTTGCGCACCGACGACCTGCAGGTGGTCTCGACGGACCACTGTCCGTTCTGCTTCGCCGGGCAGAAGGAGTTGGGGCGGGGGGACTTCTCGCGGATTCCCAACGGCATCCCGGGCGTCGAGCACCGGATGGACCTGCTGCACCAGGCCGTGGTGGAAGGACGCGTCTCGCGGCGCCGGTGGATCGAGCTGGCCTGCGCGGCGCCGGCCCGGATGTTCGGGCTCTACGGGCGCAAGGGCACGATCGCGCCCGGCTCGGACGCCGACATCGTGGTGTACGACCCGGCCGCGGAGCAGACGATCTCCGCCACCACGCACCACATGAACGTCGACTACTCCGCCTACGAGGGCCTGCGGGTCACCGGCCGGGTCGAGACCGTGCTCTCGCGCGGCCGGTTCGTGATCGACGGGCGCCGGTTCACGGGCCGGGCGGGACACGGCGTCTTTCTGCCGCGCGGGACCTGCCAGTACGTGGGCTGAGGAAGAGGGGAGGAAGCGGATGGAGTTCGGGCTCGTGCTGCAGACCGATCCGCCGGCCGCCGACGTGGTGGCGCTGATGTGCCGGGCCGAGCGGGCCGGCTTCCGGTACGGGTGGACGTTCGACTCGGCCGTGCTGTGGCAGGAGCCGTTCGTCATCCACAGCCAGATCCTGGCCAGGACGGAACGGCTGATCGTCGGCCCGATGGTCACCAACCCCCGTACCCGCGCCTGGGAGGTCACGGCATCGACCTTCGCCACGCTCAACGAGATGTTCGGCGACCGCACCGTCTGCGGGATCGGCCGCGGGGACTCGGCGCAGCGGGTGGCGGGTCGCAGGCCCGACAGCCTGGCCAGGCTGGGGGACGCGATCGACGCCATCCGCGACCTGGCAGAGGGCCGGCAGGCCGTGGTGGACGGCACCCCGCTGCGCCTGGCGTGGGCACGTGGCGGCCGGCTGCCGGTGTGGATGGCGGCCTACGGGCCGAAGGCGCTGGCGCTCGCCGGGCAACGGGCCGACGGCTTCATCCTGCAGCTGGCCGACGTCGACCTGACGGCGTGGATGGTGCGCGCGGTGCGGGCGGCGGCGGCCGCGGCGGGCCGGGACCCGGCCGCGATCGCCGTCTGCGTCGCGGCGCCGGCGTACGTGACGGCGGACGCCTCCCCCGCCGCGCTGGCCCACGCCCGGGAGCAGTGCCGCTGGTTCGGCGGCATGGTGGGCAACCACGTGGCGGACCTGGTCGCCCGCTACGGCACGGATCCGGCGTCGGTGCCCGCGGAGTTGGCCGGCTATGTGGCGGGGCGGCGCGGCTACGACTACGCGCACCACGGCCGCGCCGGCAACCCGGACGCCGCCTTCGTGCCGGACGAGATCGTGGACCGGTTCTGCCTGGTCGGCCCGGCCGAGGCGCACGTGGCCAAGCTGCGGCGGCTGCGGGAGGCAGGCGCCGACCAGTTCGCGCTCTACGCGATGCACGACGCGCGGGCGGCGGTCGTCGACGCGTACGGCGAGCACGTCATCCCGGCGTTCGACTAACCGCCTCGGCGGTTCCGTCAGCCGGTGGGCACGGTGTCGGTCTGGCCGGTGGCGGCCACCACGAACTGCTGGGCCGGCCCCTCGGCGCAGGGCGTCTCCACGACCTCGGCGCCGGCCGTCTCCTCGTCGTCGAGGATGCCGAGGCACTCGTCGGAACCGTCTGGACCGTTGGTCCTGACACGGTAGGTGTCGGGGGCGCCGGCCACCGGCTCGAAGCGGAAGAGCTGTTCCGGGATGTCCTCCCCGACGCAGTCGTCGCGCGGCTCGAGCAGACCGGTGCCCGAGCCGGTGCGCATCACGGTCAGGCAGCCGCGGCCCTCCTCGGGGTGGTGCCACTCGATGTAGTGGAAACCGTCCCAGGCCGGCCGGAGCGCGACGCGCGGCACCTCGATCTCGGCGCACGGCTGCTGGGTGGCCACGGCCGACCCGTAGCGGCCGGTACGCTCGCGCCCCTCGGTCACGCACAGCTCGGGGGTCCTTGCCGGTCTGATCTCGTACCAGCCGACGTCGAAGGCGGCGGCGGGCCCGTCATCGGCCGGCTCGTCGCCCGGCCACAACGCCCAGGCGCCGGCGCCGAGCAGCAGCGCGAGCACCGCGACGAGGACGGCCAGCCGGCCGCGCGTGACGCGCCGCGCCGGCTTCCGCGGTGGCTCGGGTGCCGGCGTGGCGGCGGGCTCGGTGGCAGGCTCGGTCGTGGAGCGCGTGACGACGGGCTCGGCGGCGAGTCGTTCCCGCGCCTCGAGCCAGGCCACGGTCTCGGCCGGCCCCGCGCCGCAGGCGCGGACGAAGGCCCCGAGCACGTCGGGGCGCGGCAGCGCGTCCTTCCGCAGGCCGTCGGCGATGGTGCTGCGGGCCAGCACCTCGCCACGGGCGGCGGCGCGCTCCTCCAACTGCCGGTAGGAGAGCCCGGACCGGCGCTTGAGCTCGCGCATCCGCGCGACGAACTCGGCCGGGTCCCGCGCGGACCCCGGCCCCGCTTCTTCTGGCATGCCCTCATCCTCACCGTGGGCGGGCCGGAGATCAATCCACGTTCTCGCCATCCGTCCGGCGTCCCACGGCCGCGGCCGGACACCCCGTCGACCTGCCCGGACATCGGCCGGACTGTCCCGGACGGTTGGTCGCTTGCCGGACCGGGACCCGGCACCGCACGCTCGTATCACCGGACGACGGCCAGCCGGCCGGGCAGCCGGCCGGGGCCCGGCGGGGGGAGCGCGACACGGGGAGGAACGTGCGCGGCCGGGACCCGGCACACCACGGACGGCCGGAGCGGGACATGGGGGGCTGGCCGTCAGCACCATCGAGCGGTCCGGGGCGCGCCTGGGGGCGCCCCGGACCGTTCGAGAACCGTTCACATCACGGTCGAACTCCTTCCATAACCTGCCGGACATGATCCAAGGTGAAATCTCGCGCCGCGCCGTGCTGGGCGGACTGCTGGGCGCGACGGCGGGGATCGCCGTCCCCGGAACGGCGTTCGCCGAGCCCGCCGCGCGCCGTCGGCCGCGGGTGCTCGTCGCCACCAACGAGCCCTGGGGCACGTACCACGTGAGGCCGCTGCTCGCCGAGGCCGCCCGCCGCGGCTGGCGCCTGACCCAGCTGGTGCCCGACTACGCCGGGGTCACCCCGGGCGAACCCGTCCCCGTGGCCACGCCGTCGGACGCGCCGCGCGCCGACCTGCTGGTGGTCACCGGGGCCGGCGACTGGCCGGCGGACTGCGCGGCCCGGTTCCGGCACCTGCCGCTCGCCGCCTCCGCGCTGGCCTACCAGCGGCCGGTCGAGGCGCCGCGGGCCCGTGAACTGCGCCCGCGCCTCCGGCTGGTCACCGCCTCCTCGGCCGCCGAGGGGCGGGCGTTCGCGAGCTACCTCGGCACCCACCGGCGGGTGCGGGTGGTCGGCTCCCCGCAGACCGACAACCTGCCGACGCGGCGCCCCGAGCCCGGCCTGGTGCTCGTCCTCACCAGCGTGACCCACCCGGACGCCACCGGCGAGGCCGCCCCCGGCACCGAGTTGCTGCTGGCGAGCGCGGAGCGACTGGCCGCCGCCGGCCGGCGGATCCTGGTCGGGCTGCACCCGCGCGAGGACCGCTCGCTGTGGGACCGCTACGAGATCAGCTCCGACCCCTCGGTGATCGCCTCGGCCCGGGCCGAGGCGGCGATCGGCATCCCGGGCACGGTCTTCCCGCTCGTCGCCGCCGTCGGCACGCCGCTCGTCGGCTGCACCGATCCCGAACTGAGCGTGCCCGGCTACCTGTTGTCCGTCTGCTCGAGCACCATCGACATTCCGGATGCCGCGCCGGAGGCGATCGCCTCGGCGCACCTCCCCGACCCGGCCACGCTGGCCGACGCGGTCGGCCCGATCGGCGGCTCGACGGCCCGCCTGCTCTCCGCCTGGGCGGACGCGTTCAGGGGCGCGCCGGTGCGCTGACCCGCCCCCTGAACCGGCGCGAGCGCCCCGCTCCCCCGAACCACACCCGTGCGGCGCACGATCAGCTTGACGCGATACCCCTAGGGGGTATCTACTGTACTCCGTCGAGACGTCCACCGGACCCGAACTCCAAGGAGGCACCCCATGACCGCACCCACCGCGCAGACCCTCTCCACCTACACCGTCAGCGGCATGACCTGCGGACACTGCGTCAGCTCGGTCAGCGCCGAGGTAGGCAAGGTCCCCGGCGTCACCGGCGTCGAGGTGGCGCTGGAGACCGGCCTGGTGATCGTCACCAGCGACGGTCCCGTGGACGGCGCGGCCGTCACCGCCGCCGTCGCCGAGGCCGGCTACGAGGTGGTCGCCGGACCCGAGGGCGAGGCGCCGGCCGCCGGCTGCTGCGGCAGCGGCGGCTGCCACTGACCGCTCACCACCGACCACGGATCACGGGCGCCCGGGACCACCGGGCGCCCCCGCCCCCGACCCCCAAGGACGGCACACGATGAGGACCATCACCAAGGTCGGCGCCTTCGGAGCCGGCCTCACCCTGACCTTCGGCGTCGCCTTCGGCATCGGCAACGCCGTCGGCCCGGTCGACACCGAACCCACCACCGCGCACGACGATCCGGGGCACGACGACCCGGCGCACGGTGACACACCGGACGAGACGGCCGAGGCACCGGCGGCGCCGGCGGCCGAACAGCCGGGCGGCCTCCAGATATCGGAGCGCGGCTACACCCTCGTCCCGCCCAGCGAGCCACTCCGCGCCGGCGAACCCACCGACTTCCGGTTCCGGATCCTCGGCCCGGACGGCGAGCCGTTGACCGACTACGAGACCAGCCACGAGAAGGACCTGCACCTGATCGTCGTACGCCGCGACCTCTCCGGCTTCCAGCACGTGCACCCGGTACTCGGCGCCGACGGCGTCTGGAGCGTGCCGCTGACCTTCGAGACCGCCGGCGACCACCGCGTCTTCGCCGACTTCACCCCGGCCGGCGACCCGGACGGCTCCCTCACCCTCGGCGCCGACCTCGCGGTCACCGGCGACTACACGCCCCGCGCGCTTCCCGAGCCGGTGCGCACCGCGACCGTCGACGGATACACGGTCACCATGGCGGGCGACCTGACGGCCGGTGCCGACAGCGAACTCACGCTCTCCGTGAGCCGCGACGGCGAGCCGGTCACCGACCTGGAGCCCTACCTCGGCGCCTACGGCCACCTGGTCGCGCTGCGCGCCGGCGACCTGGCCTACCTGCACGTCCACCCGGAGGGCGCCCCGGGCGACGGCGAGACGCCGGCCGGGCCCGAGATCGCCTTCTCCACCACCGCGCCGAGCGCCGGCGACTACCGGCTCTATCTGGACTTCAAGCATGAGGGCGAGGTCCACACCGCCGAGTTCACGGCCACGGCGGGGGCCGGTGACGGCACCCGCGAGGAGCCAGGCGGCGGCCACGGCGGCCACTGACGCCGCGGCCGCCGGCGGCTCAGCAGCCGACGCGGGTGGTGCCCACGGCGACATCGTCGTACCAGAGGGTGTCCGCGCCCTCTCCGTAGCTCTCCCAACCGAAGCGGAGATCGACCGGGTCCGGCCGCCAGGTCCGGTTGAGCCACTGCGCGTCGATGTCGTGCGTCGGGACGCCGCCCACGGTGAGGCCGGTGACGGCGGTGCCGTCGAGCCAGGTGTCGAGCAGCCCGCGGCCGGGGTCGATCCGGTACTCGACACAGGACCACTGGCCGACGCGGCGCGCTCCGCGCCACCCCGGCCGGGCTCTGCGCCGGCAGCGTGGCGTCGTCCGACTCGCGGTTCCACCGCTGGGCCGCGTTCTGTCCTCCCATCCGCAGGTCGCGCGCGTCGTCGGCGGCGTCCTCCATCGCGAGGAAGGTCACGTGCTGGGTGGGCAGCGCGGTGCTGTGCCGGACCAGAAGCGCACGTACAGGCCGGCGTCGGTGGCCACGTCGGCCAGGCTGGTGCGGACGAAGACGTGGTTGCATTAGCCGGTTCCGCCGTTGACCCGGATGGAGCGGCTGCCGGTGTGGGCGACGGTGGCGTCCACCACGGCGGTGCCGGTGCCCGAGCAGTCGGGGAAGGTGACGGCCCAGCGGCCGGACGGCTGACCGCCGGTCTGGGACTCGAAGTCCTCGCAGCAGCCGTCGGCGGCGCAGGCGGCGGACGCCGGCCCCGACGTCGTGGTGGTGGCCGCGGCGGGGGCGCCGACCGCCGTCAGGACCAGGGCGACGACGGCGGGAAGCGCACGGGAAGAGCTCATCCGTCCTCCAGCTGAGGTGTGAGATCGGCGGTGGCTCACGTACCTTGAGAGCGCTCCCAAGACAATCCCTCGACGGCAGCCTCAGCGCGTCAGGCCGTCCAGCAGGGCGGGCAGCGCCTCGCCGATGGGCTCGCGGATCACCTCGCTCGCTACGTCGTCGTAGGGCGTCGGCTCGGCGTTGACGATGATCAGCCGGGCACCGTGCTCGGCGGCCAGGCCGGCCAGGGAGGCGGCGGGCTGCACCCGGAGGCTGCTGCCCACCGCGATGAACACGTCGCTCGCGCGGGTGATCTCCACCGCCTGGGCCAGCACCTCGGGGTTTAGGTGCTGGCCGAACATCACGGTGGCCGTCTTGAGGATCCCTCCGCACTCCCGGCAGGCCGGGTCGGGCTCCCCCGCCGCGACCCGGTCCAGCGCCTCCTCGGTGGCGCTCCTGGCGCCACACGCCGTGCACAACACCGAGCGCGCGGAGCCGTGGAGTTCGAGCACCTTGCGGTCCGGCAACCCGGCCGCCTGGTGCAGGCCGTCGACGTTCTGGGTGATCACCCGCACCGGCACGCCCGCCCCGTCGAGCTCCACGATCGCCTGGTGGGCCCGGTTCGGGCGGGCGGTGAGGGCGGCGCTGTCCCGGCGCATCAGCCAGGAGCGGCGCCGGATGTCCGGGTCGTTCATGTAGTAGTCGTAGGTCACCAGCTTCTCGGCCTCTGGATCGCGCCGCCACAGGCCGGCCGGCCCCCGGTAGTCCGGGATCCCCGAGTCGGTGGAGATCCCCGCGCCGCTCAGGATCGCGACCAGGGGGCGCTTGTCGCCCTCGTCACTGCTCATATGAAGAGCGTATGCGGGGCCGGGCGGACGGTTGCTCGCGCCGGAACGCCGGCGGGCGGCGTACGTCGACGTGGTGTCGGTGTACGCCGCCCATGGGACGGGTCGTCATGGGGGGTTACCTCGGGTCGCGGCTGAAGACCGAAGTGGACCAGAGGTAGCCGAGGGTGGTGAGTGCGACGCACCAGGCGATGGCGAGCCAGGCGTTGTGCCCGATCTCGGTGCCGAGGAGAAGGCCGCGGAGGGTCTCGATGGCGGGGGTGAAGGGCTGGTACTCGGCGATGGGTTGGAACCAGCCCGGCATCGCGTCGACCGGGACGAAGGTGCTTGAGATGAGGGGCAGGAAGATCAGCGGCATGGCGTTGTTGCTGGCGGCTTCGGCGTTGGGGCTGACCAGGCCCATACCGACGGCGATCCAGGTGAGCGCGGTGGCGAAGAGCGCGAGCAGCCCAAGGGCCGCCAGCCACTCCAGGGCGGTGGCTTCGGTGGTCCTGAAGCCGATGGCGAGGGCGACGGCGCCGACGAGGATGACGCTCATGACGCACTGCAGGACGCTGCCGACGACGTGCCCGACGAGCACCGAGGGCCGGTGGATGGCCATGGTGCGGAAGCGGGCGACGATCCCCTCGGTCATGTCGGTGGAGACGGAGACCGCGGTGCCGATGGTGGTGCTGCCGATGGTCATCAGGAGGAGGCCGGGGACGAGGTAGGCGATGTAGTCGGAGCGGTCGCCGCCGCCGATGCCCGCGCTCATGGCGTCGCCGAAGATGTAGACGAACAGCAACAGCAGCATGACCGGGGTGAGCAGCAGGTTCAGGGTGAGGGAGGGGTAGCGCCGGGCGTGCAGGAGGTTGCGGCGCAGCATCGTGTGGGAGTCGCGCACGGCGAGGGTGAGGGCGCTCATCGGACGGCCTCCTCGGGCTGGTTGGGGATGGTCCGGTTGGGGATGGCGGTGTCGCCGGTGAGGGCGAAGAAGACGTCGTCGAGGTCGGGGGTGTGGACGGTCAGTTCGTCGGCCTCGATGCCGGCGGCGTCCAGGTGTCCGAGGATGGAGCGCAGTGCGCGCTGGCTGCCGTCGCTGGGGAGTTGAAGCGCCAGTGCCTCGTCGTCGCGGGCGGCCTCGCGCAGCGCCGCGGCGGCGGACTGGTACGCGGCGGGGTCGGTGAAGCGCAGGCGGACGTGTCCGCCGGGGATGAGGCGCTTGAGCTCCTCTGCGGTGCCCTCGGCGGCGATCCTTCCGTCGTTCAGCACCGCGATGCGGTGGGCGAGTTCGTCGGCCTCCTCCAGGTACTGGGTGGTGAGGAAGACGGTGACGCCGCTGGAGACCAGCTCTCGGATGATGCCCCACATGCTGTGGCGGGAGCGTGGGTCAAGGCCGGTGGTGGGCTCGTCGAGGAAGATGACGCGGGGGCTGCCGACCAGGGTCATCGCGATGTCCAGGCGGCGCTTCATACCGCCGGAGTAGGTGGAGGCCGGCTTCTTCGCCGCCTCCACCAGGTCGAAGCGCTCCAGCAGTTCGGCCGCGACCCGGCGTCCCTCGCGCTTGGAGAGGTGGTGCAGGTCCGCCATCAGGAGCATGTTCTCCTCGCCGGTGATCAGGCCGTCGACGGCGGAGAACTGCCCCGTGACACCGATCGCCGCACGCACCGCCTGGGGGTTGGCCGCGAGGTCGTGGCCGCCGACGTGGATCTCGCCGGCGTCGGCGGTGATGAGGGTGGAGAGAATCTTGACGGCGGTGGTCTTGCCGGCGCCGTTCGGGCCGAGCAGGGAGAAGATCGTTCCTTCGGGGACGGCCAGGTCGACACCGTCCAGGACGGTCTGGTCGCCGTAGGACTTGCGCAGTCCGTTCGCCGCGATGGCCGGGTTCGTCATCAGGAGTGGTCCTTTTCGGAGTTCTCAGAGGCTGCGGGCGGTGATGTCGCCGTGGGAGGTGGTCGCGCGGATGTCGAGTTCGGCGACGCCGTCGTTCCTGAGCGCGTTGTGGACGCGGCCGTAGCCGGTGCTGGCGTCCAGGGCGGCCGAGACCCCGCCGGCCGCGGCGACCGTGATGTCGCCCGTCTGGGTGGTCAACACGACCGCGCCGCGCATCGCCTCGGCGATCTGGATGTCGCCCTTCTGGGTGCTGATCTGCGCGGCGCCGCCGAGCCGGCCGACCTCGACGTCGCTGTCCATCGCGGTCAGCCGCACACTCGCGGCCTCGTCGATCTTGACCGCGCCCTGCGCGCCCTCGAAGACGACCTCGCCCAGGCGTCCCACGCCCCGGAACCCGGCGCAGGACAAGGTCGCCTCGACCCGCGAGCCGGCGGGCAGCTTGACCGTGACCTCGATCGACCCGGACGGGCCGAAGTACTGGTTCCTCGCCGCCGGGGCGTCGATCCGCAGGACACCGTCGGTGTACTCGACCGTGGTCTGATCCGCGGCTTTCACGTCCCGGCCCTTGGCGGCGTTCACGGGCAGGACCTCGACGGTGGTCTGGGCCCGGTCGGCGGCGATGAACCGGATGCGCCCGGCGGGGACGTCCAGGACGGCGGAGATCGGGGCGGGGGTGTCGAACGTGTGCATCGTGGGCTCCTCTTGCGCCTGCCGTTTCCAACACCAGAAAAGCTACGTTGCGTTCAGAAATCTGGCAACGTTCTTGTTGCGAACGTTCCGCATACAAGCAGGTGAATGCCCTGAATTCGTTGCAACGACCCTGGAGGCAACGCAACAATCCGGCGGGCGCCCGTTGCAATGAATGAAGAGTGAACGCTATGCTGCGGGTATCGAGGGAGCACGGAGGAGATCGCGATGCCCGGAGGCAGGCTCACCCAGCAGGAACGCCAGCAGATCGCGCTGGGCCTGGCCGACGGCCTCGCCTACGCGGAGATCGCCAGACGTCTCAACCGTCCCACCTCCACGATCACCCGCGAGGTGATGCGCAACGGCGGCCCCACCACCTACCGCGCCGACCTGGCCCACCGCGCCACCGAACGCCGCGCCCACCGACGCAGGCAGGCCACACCCCGAGGACCACGAACCCCCCGGCACGACCACGGGCGCGACCCCGAGGCCGTGGCCGAGTACGAGGAGACCTTCGCCACCCTCTTCATGCAACAGGGCCTGTCCAAGATGACCGCCCGGGTGCTTGCCGCCCTCTACACCACCGACGCGGGCAGCCTCACCGCGTCCGAACTCGCCGGCCGGCTGCAGGTCAGTCCGGCGTCCGTCTCCAAGGCCATCACGTTCCTCGAAGGCCTGGACCTCATCCGCAGGGAGCGCGACCAGCGCCGCCGTGAGCGCTACGTCGTCGACAACGAGCTCTGGTACCAGTCGACGATCGTCGCCGCCCGATCCCAGACCCAGCTCGCCGAGGTCGCGCGGCAGGGCGTCGCCATCCTCGGCCCCGACACCCCGGCAGCCGTCCGCCTCGAAAACGTCGCCCGCTTCGTCGACTTCATCGGCGAAAGCATCACCCGTGCCGCGGAACAGGCCCGCGACATCCTCTACGCACACCCCCCGACGCCCCCGGACCGCGCCTGAACGGCCGGGGCGCCGTGCGCTCGGCGGGCGCGCGAAACCCTCGTTTCACCGGTAGTACGAAAAGCGTATGCTCCGCCGCATGTTCACCACGCGTCCCACGTTGCAGGGCACCTTCGGCATGGTCTCCAGCACCCACTGGCTCGCCTCGCAGTCGGCCATGGCCGTGCTCGAGCGGGGCGGCAACGCCTTCGACGCGGCGGTGACCGCCGGCTTCGTGCTCCATGTCGTGGAGCCGCACCTCAACGGTCCTGCGGGGGACGTGCCGATCATCCTGGCGCCGGCCGGCGGCGAGGTGCGGGTGCTGTGCGGGCAGGGCCCGGCGCCGGCCGCCGCGACCATCGCGCACTACCGGGGGCTCGGCCTCGACCTCGTGCCGGGCACGGGGCCGCTGGCCGCCGTGGTGCCCGGCGCGTTCGACGCCTGGCTGACGCTGCTGCGCGACCACGGCACCTTCGAGCTGGCCGAGGTTCTGGCGTACGCCATCGGCTACGCGGAGCACGGCCATCCGGCGGTTGAGCGGATCGGGGCCGCGGTGGAGAGCGTGCGCGAGCTCTTCGAGACGGAATGGACGTCGTCGGCCGAGATCTACCTGCCCGGAGGGCGCTCGCCGGCGCCCGGCGCGCTGTTGCGCAATCCGGCGCTCGCGGCAACCTGGCGCCGGGTGGTGCGGGAGGCGGGCGCGGCGACCGGGAGCCGGGAGGCCAGGATCGACGCGGCCCGGCAGGTCTGGCGTGAAGGCTTCATCGGCGAGGCGATCGCGGCGCACGCGGCCGCCCCGGCCATGGACTCCTCGGGCGGGCGACACGCCGGGGTGCTGACCGGCGACGACCTGGCGAACTGGTCGGCCGGCTACGAGGATCCGGTGCGCTACGAGTGGCGTGGCTGGACGGTGTGCAAGGCCGGGCCATGGAGCCAGGGTCCGGTGCTGCCGCAGCAACTCGCCCTGCTGGACGACGGGATCGACACCGACGCGTACGGGACGCCCGAGTATCTGCACACCCTCATCGAGGGGAGCAAGCTTGCCATGGCGGACCGGGAGGCGTGGTACGGCGACGCCGCGCCGGTGCCGCTGACCGAGCTGCTGTCGCCCGAGTACAACGCGGAGCGGCGGGCGTTGGTCGGCGCGAGCGCCTCCCACGAGCTGCGGCCCGGCGGCCCGGGCGGGCGGACCCCCAGGATGAGCGCGCTTGCCGGGCGGCCGGCCGAGCACCTGCCCCAGGCGCCGGGCGCGATCTCCGGGGTCGGGGAGCCGACGGTGGCGCGGACCGGGGAGACCAGGGGCGACACCTGCCACGTGGACGTGGTGGACCGCTGGGGCAACATGGTCAGCGCCACGCCGAGCGGCGGCTGGCTGCAGTCGAGCCCGGTGATCCCCGGCCTCGGCTTCCCACTCGGCACCCGGCTCCAGATGACCTGGCTGGAGGAGGGGCTGCCGTCCTCCCTCACGCCGGGGCGCCGGCCGCGCACCACGCTCAGCCCCTCGCTCGCGCTGCGCGGCGGGGAGCCGGTGCTGGCGTTCGGCACGCCGGGCGGCGACCAGCAGGACCAGTGGCAGCTGCACTTCTTCCTCGCCGCGGCGCTACGCCCGGCGGTGCGCGGCGGCCTCGACCTCCAGGGCGCCATCGACGCGCCCAACTGGCACCAGGACAGCTTCCCCAGCTCGTTCTACCCGCGCGGCACCCAGCCGGGGAGCGTCACTGTGGAGGGCGGGTTCGGCGAGGGGACGGTGGCCGAACTGCGGCGCCGCGGGCACCTGGTGACGGTGGCCGAGCCGTGGTCGGTCGGGCGGTTGTGCGCGGTGGCCCGCGACCCGGAGAGCGGGACGTTGTCCGCGGCGGCCAACCCGAGGGGGATGCAAGGTTACGCCGTCGGTCGTTGATCGATCGGCGTCGCTGGCGCGTTCGACACCGATTCGACAGTGGGTGAAGACCGAAAAGAGAAGGTCGAAAACTCCCTGTAGCCGTACGGAAACAGAAGTCGTAACATAGCTTGGCTTCAGTTACCGGCATGGCAGGTGTCCCCATGGCTCAGGAACTGACCGCTCGGCTTGCCGAGTTCACGGCGGCACTGCGGAGGGTCACGGACACTCTCGATCCGGAGTCCGGCTGGTTCGCCGCCTTCGCGCGGCGCAGCGGGCCCGAGTTGACGGAGTGGTTGGCGGGGCGCGCGCTGCCGCCGTGGGACGCGGTGGCGGACCTGCTCCAGGACCTGGCCTCCCGGCACGGCGCGGAGGCGGCGGAGAGCGCGGCCCGGCAGCTGCGCGCCGGTTACGAGGCCGCAGCCAGGGCGCAGGACGCGTTGCCCGGTGCCCAGGAGTCGTTGACCGGGCGGCTGGCGAACCTGGATCGCTCGGAGCGTCGACTTCGCGCCGAGCAGCGCAAGTTGGTGGTGGCCGAGGACGACGCCAGGCGGGCCGGGCAGGTCAGGGAGACCGAGCGGCTCGCCGCGCTGCGGATGTGGGCGCAGGACGATGAGGAGCGGGTGGTCGCGCGCCGCGCCGAGTTGCGGGCGCGGCTCGCGGCGCTGATGGATCGGCGGGCGGCCGAGGCCCGGCCGCCCGAGCCGGCGCCGTCCCGCAAGCCGGCGCGCAAGGCGCGGGGCGCGCGGTTCGCCGGCATCGACGATGCGCCCCCTCCCCCGGCGCGGCCGCCACAGGTGCCCCGGCAGGCCGCCGCGCCGCCGGGGGCGGCCGCGCCACCCCTCAGCGGTTCGCGGTTCGCCGGCGCGCTGCGGGAGACGAGGCAGGAGGCACGCCCGGAGTCGCCGCGGGAGCGCCAGGGTCGGCTCCTGGCCGAGGAGCAGCGGGCCGCGCTCGACGCCGTGGAGCGGTTGCGGAAGCTGCGGGCCGACGGCCAGAGCGGCGCCGCGCACGTGCTGCTGACCGAGGCGGCCGGCGGCCCGGCCGCCCGGTTGCCCATGCTGCTCGCCGAGTTGGAGCGGGCCGGGATGTCGTCCGACGCGGCGACGCTGCTGTGGGAGGCCGCCTCGCTGCCGCCCGGGCCGCTGGCCGCGGTGGCCGAGGCGCTGGCCGGCTCCGGCCGGCACCGCGACTGCGAGCAGCTGCTGCGCCAGGGCGCGGCCCGCCCGGCACCGGAGGCCGGAACGATCGCCGCCGAGCTGTTCAGGACCGGCCGGGCGGACGAGGCGGTGACCCTGCTGACGGCGCTGGTGCGGGCCAGGACGGCGGAGGAGGCGGCGCGGGCCGCGACGCAGGATCCCCGGGTGGTGGCGCCGCTGCTGCTCGACGCGGCGCGCCAGGTCTCGCCGAGCCACCACTACGCGATCACCAGCGAGCTGCGCCGCGCCGGAGTCACATAAGCCCAGGTGACGGCCGTGCCGGGGCGCGTGCTTAGCTGAGGTCATGATTGACGAGCAGCTGGTGGCAAGGGTGGAGAAGGCCGTGCGGGCGGCCGCCGACGAGGAGGTGATGCCGCGCTGGCGCCGGCTCGCCGCGCACGAGGTGTCCGAGAAGGCCGGGCCGCACGACCTGGTGACGGTCGCCGACCAGGCCGCCGAGCGTCGGCTCACCGAGGAACTGGTGCGGCTGTTGCCCGGCTCCGTGGTGGTGGGCGAGGAGGCAGTGCACGAGGACCCCGCGGTCTACCGCGCGCTGGGCGGCGACGCCCCGGTGTGGATCGTCGATCCGATCGACGGCACCCGGCAGTTCGTGCGCGGCGAGCCCGGCTTCTGCGTCCTGGTGGCCCTGGTGCGGCGGGGCCGGACGCTGGCCTCCTGGACCTACGCGCCGGCGCGCGAGCAGCTGGCGTACGCCCGCCGGGGCGCCGGCGCGACGCTCAACGGCCGTCCGCTGCGGTCCGGGGCCCCGCGCCGGGGCAAGGTTCTCGAAGTCGCGGCCTCACACCCCGACTTCACCACGGACGAGCAGAAGCGCGCCCTGTCAGGTCTGTGGGCGGACGGCGTGGCGCCGCGCGCCTGCGGCTCGGCCGGCCTCGAGTACCTGGCGATCGCGCGCGGCCTGCTGGACGCGGTGGCGTTCTCCTGGGAGCTGGCCTGGGACCACGCGGCGGGCCAGCTGCTGGTCTCCGAGGCCGGCGGCGCCCATCTGACACTCGCCGACCGGCCGTTCGACATCACCGGCGGCAACGCGCTGCCGTTCACCGCGGCCCGGGACGAGGCCACGGCCCGGCGCGTCCTCGCCCTCCTCACCGGCTCGGCGTCGGGCGGTGCCGCGTAGCGGCGGCCAGCCGAGCGGCGCCCCGGGGCGGGCGCGTATCCTCGGTCCCCCCCCGTGTTCGGCCGCGCATCCATGGGCATCGGCTTGCCGGCGTTCTCCCGGATGCCGCTCGAACGGTACGGCCTTCGCTGGCCGCACGCCGAACTACCGCTCGCCCACCCCTTCCCCGACGGCACCGCGGCCGTGCTGGCGCGCTCCGTCTGCGAGACGGCGGACTCGCCCGGGCCGGGACGCGCCTACCGGCGTCTGGTCGCGGGGCGGGACGTCTGTGGAATCAAGCGCCGGCGCCGGGCGCGACACTCCGGCGCTTGATGCGACGGGATACCGCATATGGGTGATGTGGACGATCAAAGCCGCAGACCTGGGCATTACCCATGCGCACCAAGCGCTCGTGTCCAGCGATAGCCGGCCCGGGCGTCGTGTCCCGTAGCGGGCGGTTCCTCGATCGGCCGCCCATGGAAGAGTAGGGAGTACCCATGCGTCGCCTTCTCACCGCAGTAGCGTTCGTGTTCGCGACCGCCACCGCTCTGCCCGCGGTCACCGCGACATCAGCACACGCCGACTTCGACGCCTGCGTGAGTCACCTCGCCGAGAACGGCTACGACAGCCCAGAAGCCGTCGCAGCATGTGAAACAGGCGCCGAGGGCAATCTCGAGCTATGCATTCAGGCTGCCTATGAAGCGGGCGTCGACCCGTATATCGCTCTGGAGGCGTGCGTCCTCGCCCACCTCCCCGTGGAGTGAATCCCACGGCACCGGAGTGCCGTACTTCCTAGAAGCTCGTAACGGCGCCCCCGCTGGCCAGTTCGGCTCGCGGGCCGCGGCCTGCGCGGGTCTGCGATGACAGGGGCCCCGGCACCGGCTCATGGGCGTCGGGGCCCCTGTCCCTTGCCTCTGCTCGGCGGCCCTCATGCGGTTACCTCCCTTTGGACATTGACGGGGGAGCTGGCCTGGGACCACGCGGCGGGCCAGCTGCTGGTCTCCGAGGCCGGCGGCGCCCATCTGACACTCGCCGACCGGCCGTTCGACATCACCGGCGGCAACGCGCTGCCGTTCACCGCGGCCCGGGACGAGGCCACGGCCCGGCGCGTCCTCGCCCTCCTCACCGGCTCGGCGTCGGGCGGTGCCGCGTAGCGGCGG
>NZ_SMKC01000699.1 GCF_004348315.1 Streptomyces sp. 8K308
GGGGGAGCCGTGTCGGGTGTCCTGATCAGTACGGTCTTCCTGTGCTACTCCCCGATCGCCACCGCGCGTTGGGGCGGGACGCTGGGTAAGCGGGTCTGCCGCCTGCGGGTCGCCCGCGCTCGGGACGGGGCCCGGCTGTCATACGGACACGCCCTGGGGCGACACGTGGCCCACTGGGTGCTGCAAGTACTCCCCTTCCACTTGAACCACCTGTGGTTCCTGTGGGACGAGCCACTGCAACAGTGCCTGCACGACAAGGTAGCCGGCACGGTGGTGGTGCGCCGGCAGCGGTGACCTTGTGGGGTGCCCCCCGTGCGCGGAGCCGCCTTCGCGGCCGCATCGGTTCGATGGCGGGTGGGCCGCGCGCGGAGGCCCGCCCCTCCCGCGCGGAGCGCGGGGG
>NZ_SMKC01000076.1 GCF_004348315.1 Streptomyces sp. 8K308
CCCCGAAGCTCCCGCACCAGACCCGCCCCCGCCAGCGCGAGCGGCGACGCGTCGCCGAGATACGCCGCACCCAGCGCCCGCACGTCGAACGACAGCTCCGCCGGGTCCGTGGTGCGCTCGCACACCGCCCCGAGGGGGCCGCCGCTCAACCGCCAGTTGCCCGTGTTCCACGGGCAGAGCTCGTCCTCGACGGCCAGCACCACGTCCACCTCCGTCGCGTACGTCCGCGCCGCGAGCGCCGCCCCGACGTCGACCGTCCGCAGGTGCAGCCGGTCGACGATCCGCAGGTCGCAGCGGCGGATGTCGGAGACGAGGTGGAGCAGCGGGTCGTCCACCGGACGGCTGGACAGCACGACGGTCGACATCAGGTCCATCTCGAACAGGAAGCGCAGCAGCGCGCCGTACGCCGCGGGGTCGGCGGCCGTCAGGTCGCGGACCAGCACGGTGCCGTCCGGTATCGCCCCCTCCCCCCAGTGCGGCTTCATCGCGTACCGCGCGTAGCCCATGAGCTCACCGTCCCGCTCGGCCAGCACGCAGCGCAGCTCGGACGCGCCGTTCCGGTTGGCCGGCGGGTCGAGCAGCGGCAGCTTCTCCCAGCCCGGTTGCCGCGCCAGCATGCCGGGGCGAGTGGGGACGAGGCGCGCGTACAGCTCCTCACAGTGCGCGGCCGCCTCGGCCGGCGGCAGGACGCTGAGCGTGAGGTCGTCGGCGCCGGCCGGCGGGGCGATCCGCACCCGCGCCGTGTCGATGGACGCCCGCATCGCGCGCGTCGCGACTCCGTAGCCGAAGCGCCCGTATATCCGCTGCTCGGACGCGGTGAGCACGGCCAGCGGCTCGCCCGCCGCGTGGATGTCCTCAAGCGCGGACCGCATCATCCGCCGCAGCAGTCCGCGCCGCCGGTGGGTGGCGGCGACGCTCACCGCCGTCACGCCGGCGGTCGGCACCACGGCGCCGCCGGGTACCGTCATCCGGAAGGAGAAGGAGCCGAAGGAACCGACGATCCGATCGCGGTCCCAGGCCGCGATGGACCGATCGATTTCGGTCAGTTCTCGCCAGAGCGCGCGTTCCTCGGGCGCCCACACCCCACCGCCGAAGGCCCATTCGAGCCCGGAGAACCAGGCATCCCACTCTTTGTCCCGCAGACCGCGCAGCTCAATCGTCATATGACCATCCCTATCAGCGTGGTCATCACGGGGCGACACAATTTCCTCACCCCGGATGTCCCGTACACGTATCCGAACCTGGCAAAGGTTCGACGCGCGACCGAACGGGTGGATAAGGTCCCTGGTCATGGCACGCGGCAGCGAGACTGCACCGAGGAGGGCCCGACGACACCAGGCCCAGAAGGCCGTCCACCGCGTCCGCACCCGCCTTCGCCGTTCGGCCGTCGACTACTTCCGCGGCGGCGCCTCCGACTGGTGGGCCTTCGGCGCCCTGCTCGCCACCGTCCCGCTGCTCAGCCTCGCGACCGTCGCCTGGCCAGAATGGTGCCCGTCCGAGGCACTCGTCCTGCCGCTGGTCGCCGGCGGGCTCCTGCTGCGGCCGGCCAGCCTGCTCGGCCTCTACGCCGTCGTCGCCACCGCGCTGGTGCTCGAGACGGCGCTGATGGACGCCGGGCGCGGCGTCCCCGACCCTGTGACCCCCGGGACCATCCTGGTCGTGGCCGCGGTCGCCCTGACCGGCCTGCTGATAGCCCAGTTCCGCAGCCGGGTCGGCGTGCCCTGGCGGCGCGGCGGCACCATGCTCTTCGACCTGCGCGAACGCATCCGCGCCCAGGGCGCGCTGCCGCCGCTGCCCGGGGGCTGGCACCGCGAGGTGTCGCTGCGGCCGGCCGGCGGCCAGTCGTTCTCCGGCGACTTCGTGGTCGCCGCCCGCACCGGCGCCGACCGCCGCACTCTCGAGGTCGTGCTCACCGACGTCTCGGGCAAGGGCATGGACGCGGCCTCCCGCTCGCTGCTGCTGTCCGGCGCCTTCGGCGGCCTGCTCGGCTCGCTGCCGCCGCACGCCTTCCTGCCGGCCGCCAACGGCTACCTGCTGCGGCAGAACTGGGACGAGGGCTTCGCCACCTCCGCCCACCTGGTGCTCGACCTGGACACCGGCGACTTCGAACTGCTCTCGGCCGGCCACCTGCCGGCCGTTCAGCTCAACGCCGGCACCGGCCGCTGGGAGGAGATCAGCGCCGAGGGGCCGCTGCTCGGCGTCTACGACGGCGCCGAGTTCCACCCGGCCAAGGGCACGCTGCGCCGCGGCGACGTGCTGATGCTCTTCACGGACGGCCTGGTGGAGCGCTCCGACCGCGACCTCTCGGAGGGCATCGACCGGCTGACCGGCGAGGCCGACCGCTATGTGACGACCGGCTTCCGCGGTGCCGCCTGGCATCTCATCGAGTCGGTCGCCAAGGACGTGAACGACGACCGTGCCCTGCTGATCATCGGCCGCGAGTAACCGGCGACGGGGGGTCACCCTGCGGGGCGGAATGTGCCCGCGCGTCGCCGACGTCCCGACAGGCCGTGCTGAACTGCGCCGATGAGCGGACCCCGGCGCGCCGGCCTGTGCGCCGATCGGCGGTGCGGCCGACGCCGCGGCGGATGCGGGACCCACGGGCCTGCCGTTGGCTCGGAGCCATGAGCCACTCCACGAGCCACCCCCGGAGCCACCCCCGGAGCCACGCCACGAGCCACGCCATGCGCCATGGCGACAGCCGGCACGGAAGACGACATCGGACCAGCGTGCGCGCCCGTCTTGCCCGCCGGGCCCTCGGCAGCGCCACGTTGGGCGCCGTGGTCCTCGTCGGCCCCTGGACCGTACCGGCGACCGGGAACGAGCCAGGCCAGCGCGCGCCGCAACACCCGGGCGAGGCGCTGCCGTTGGCCTACGCCGGGCCGAGGTGGGGCGTCGACCGGGAGAGGTCGGCGGACCTCCTCCTGGCGCGCGGGCCCGCGTCCCGCCCGCTGCCCGTCTTCGACGGGAGCCGGGACGAGCCCCCGGCGGCCGGCGGTTGGACCAGCCCCGTCACCGGGTTCCCGATGACCGCCAGGTACGCCCAGCCCGGCGGTTGGGCCGCGGGCCACCACACCGGCGTGGACTTCGCCACCCCGGTCGGCACCCCCGTGCGCGGCGTAGGACCCGGCACGGTGCTGGTCGCCGAGGACTCGGGCTCCTACGGCAAGCACGTCGTGACGAGGATGGCGGACGGGCGCTTCGTCCTCTACGCACACCTCGCCGAGATCGCCGTCAGCGCCGGGCAGCGGGCCGAGGGCGGGACCCGGATCGGCGACTCGGGCAACACCGGCAACAGCACGGGCCCGCACCTGCACTTCGAGGTGCGGAAGGGCCGCGCCTACGGCACCGACGTTGACCCGATCGCCTACCTCGCCGCCCACGGCGTCGCCGTCGACGAGCAGGGGGGCGTCAGCTGGACCGAGCCGGCCGCCGGCTCGGCGGACGCCGCGCCTCCTGGGTGAATGCCCAGTCCATCGATGGCTCCACAAGGAAGCGGAAGGCCCGTCGCACCGGGCTCGTGCACAGCGCGGTGATGACGCCGGCGCCGATCAGGGTGACGAGGACGTGGCCGGTCGGGGTGGAGACCCAGCCCGCCTCGTACCAGTCCCACCAGCGGGAGCCCTTGGCGATGAAGCCGTGCAGCAGGTAGCCGTAGATGGTGCCGGCGCCGAGCGCCGTGAACCAGGTGTGGCGGGTCGGGACGAGCGCCAGGAAGGCCGCCGTCAGCACCAGACCCGCCCCGAACAGGGCGAAGGCGGCGCCGATCCCGCCCCAGGCGTCGGCCCCCATCTCCTGGGCGCTGTTCGTCCGGTAGAACCAGCTGTGCTCCACCCGCGGCGACACCCAGAACGCGGCGCCGAGCGCGGCCGCGAGCACCGCGACCGCCGCCGGGCGGGCGAACGGCCTGCGCAGCAGCTCGAAGTGCTCGGGCCGCAGCTTGAGCCCGAGCACGAAGAACGGCAGGAACTGCAGCACCCGCTGGATGTTGAGGTCGTCGCCGAGCTGCGGCGAGACGGACGCGAGCGCCGCGATGACCAGCGCGACCGGCAGCGGCCATCGGACGACCCGCCAGACCGGCGCGGTGAGCCGCCAGACGAAGAGCGCGATCAGGAACCAGGTGACGTAGTAGGGGTCGAGCAGGCTGAAGGGGTAGTCCGGGTCGTCGGTGCCCCAGCGCTTGAACAGGATGTAGCCGACCTCGAACAGCAGGTACGGGATCCCGATGCCGGTGATGAGGCGCTTGAGCTGCTCGGGGCGGCCGGTGAAGCCGCGCGAGAAGTAGCCCGCGAGCAGGATGAACGCGGGCATGTGGAAGGTGTACACGAAGTCGTAGAGGGCGGCGGCGGTACGCGAGTCGCCGCGCAGTGGGGTCCAGGCGTGCCCGATGCCGACGAGCACGATCGCCAGGTACTTGGCGTTGTCGAAGTAGGGGTCCCGCGGCTTGACCCGAGGCGAACCGTCCGTGACCGTCGGTGGGGGGTCGGCCGCCGTGGCCCGGGCCGCGGGCAGGGAGGCTGCTTGATTACGGACGTGCAACATTGTCCGCACGATAGTGCTTCAACGCCGCTTCCGTAAATTCATCCGACGGCATGCCGCGCGACGCCCGGCGAGTACGTCGGAGATTCGAAACCATTCAGTGAAAATCCCGGGGACTTTCGGGGGAGTGGCCGGAATGTCGCCCCTCACGTGCCCGAAATGAGGGGATGTGCCCGGCTTAAATGGGGTGTTTCGCCCGCCACTCAGGGGCGGCCCGCCGTGGACTCCCCCGCCGTGAAAGGTATTTCGGATGGGTCGTTCCGGCGGTCGGTGAACTCCCGGTGAGATGGGCGGCGAATTCACCGTGCGGCGCGGTTGGGGAGCTAACGGACGGGTAACGGGCTGCCTCGGTACCCAGGTTGGTCCGCAGGCGTGTGACATGGCCGGACACGGTGTCATCGGCCTCCCCGGAAGGCCCAGTTGATGGCACGATGGTCCCAGCGGGGGTGCGGCGGCCGTGGTCAAGCCCCTGAACGGAGCGAGGCGGACCTTTCGAAGGTGTGATCTGTTGTGGTTATCTCATTCTCCCTGGCCCTGCTGTTCGGAGTGATCATGTTCTTCATGATCCGGGGCGGCGCCATAAGGTGGGGACCGGCCATCGTGGCGATCCTCTTCGGCTTCTCCCTCGCCTCCACGGGCGCCGCCGACCCCATAAACGACTTCCTGCAGTCGGTCACCGACGGCGTCAACGAGGTCGACGACTCCATCAACAGCTCGGGCGAGTAGCGCCACGGCCGGCCACGGCGAAGGCCCGGCTCCTCACGAGGGAGCCGGGCCTGACTGAGCGGGCGACGGGAATCGAACCCGCGTAGCTGGTTTGGAAGACCAGGGCTCTACCATTGAGCTACGCCCGCGCTCGACCGGACGAGCACGCCGTCCGGCACGGGCAGCATCGTACCAGCGTGCCGCCCGGGCCGAACCGGGGAAAGTCCCCGTGTGCGGCGCTGTACGCTACGAGTCGCGTCGTGAGCCACGACCACGGCGGGGTGTGGCGCAGCTTGGTAGCGCGTCCGCTTTGGGAGCGGAAGGCCGTCGGTTCGAATCCGGCCACCCCGACCACGTACTATGAGTAGCCTGCTCGGCCGCAGTGTGTCCGCCACCCGGCCGCCGCACAGGATCAGCTCAGGATCGCAACGCAACCTCCCCAGATGTCAGCCCCAAGGAGACCTACCGTGAAGAGCGCCGTGGAGACCCTGAACCCCACCCGGGTTCGGCTCACTGTCGAGGTGCCCTTCGAGGAGCTCAAGCCCAGCCTCGACGCGGCGTACCGGAAGATCAACCAGCAGGTCCAGGTGCCCGGGTTCCGCAAGGGCAAGATCCCGGCGCGCATCATCGACCAGCGGTTCGGGCGCGGGGCTGTCCTGGAGGAGGCCGTCAACGACGCGCTCCCCAAGTTCTACACCGAGGCGGTCACCGAGGGTGACCTCAGCCCGCTCGGCCAGCCCGACGTGGACATCACCGAGCTCCGGGACAACGAGCTGCTGACCTTCACCGCCGAGGTCGACATCCGCCCCGAGATCACCATCCCCGACTACTCGGGCATCGCGGTGACCGTGGACGCCATCGAGGTCGCCGACGACGAGGTGGACGAGGTCGTCGGGCGGCTGCGCGAGCGCTTCGCCTCCACCACGGTCGTCGAGCGCGCCGCCGCCGAGGGCGACGTCGTCAAGATCGACCTCGAGGCCCGGGTCGACGGCGAGGTGCTCTCCGACGGCGTGGCCAACGGCGTCGACTACACCATCGGCTCCGGACAGATGCTCGACGGCCTCGACGAGGCGGTCACCGGCCTCGAGGCCGGTGGCACCGCCACCTTCACCAGCGAGCTCAAGGGCGGCTCGGCCGCCGGCCGCGAGGCGGAGATCTCGGTCACCGTCACCACCGTCTCCTCCCGCGAACTGCCCGAGCTCGACGACGACTTCGCCCAGCTCGCCAGCGAGTTCGACACCCTGGAGGAGCTGCGCGCCTCGCACCGCGACCGGCTCACCGAGGAGAAGAAGTACCAGCAGGCCACCGAGGCCCAGGAGAAGGTCCTCGACGCGCTGCTCGAGCTGGTCGAGGTGCCGATCCCGCAGAAGCTCCTCGCGGACGAGATCGAGACCCGCAAGCACAACCTGGAGCACCACCAGCTCGCCCAGCTCGGCATGGACCTCGAGGGCTACCTCAAGCTCCAGGAGAAGACGGCCGAGGAGTACGACGCCGAGCTCAAGGAGCAGTCGGAGAAGGGCATCCGCACCCAGTTCGTGCTCGACGAGATCGCCAAGGTCGAGAAGCTCAGCGTCAGCCAGGAAGAGCTGACCGAGCACCTGGTGCGCCGTTCGCAGTCGTCCGGGATGAGCCCCGACCAGTTCGCCAAGGCCGTCGTCGAGGGCGGTCAGGTCCAGGTGCTGGTCGGCGAGGTCCGCCGGGGCAAGGCGCTGGCCACCGTCGTCGAGTCGGTCACCGTCACCGACACCGAGGGCAACGAGGTCCGGCTCGACGAGGACGAGGTCGAGGAGTCCGCCGAGGCCACCGCCGAGTCCGCCGAGGCCGCCGGCGAGGGCGAGACCGCGGGCGAGGGCGGGACCAAGTCCCAGGACTGACCGAGAAGAGTGGGGCCGGGCGCGGGGCGCGTCCGGCCCCCTCTGCTCCCCGGGTCCGGGCGGCTTCGTCGGCGACCCTGCGCTCACAGCGAACAGTTCCCTGGTCGGGATGGGTCCGTCAGCACCGCGCGTTAGGGTCCCTAGGTACAACCCAGATGTCGAGCGACGGTCGGGCGAAAGCCGGGCCGTTATGAGAATGAGCAGGTGGATACGTGACGCTCATGAAGCCCTCCGCCATGGCGGAGCCAACGCACGGCGGCCTCGGCGATCAGGTCTACAACCGGCTCCTCGACGAGCGGATCATCTTCCTGGGGCAGCCGGTCGACGATGACATCGCCAACCGGATCACCGCCCAGCTGCTCCTGCTGGCCGCGGATCCCGACAAGGACATCTTCCTCTACATCAACAGCCCCGGTGGCTCGATCACGGCCGGCATGGCGATCTACGACACCATGCAGTACATCAAGAACGACGTGGTCACCATCGCCATGGGGCTCGCCGCCTCGATGGGCCAGTTCCTGCTGACCGCCGGCGCCCCCGGCAAGCGCTTCGCGCTGCCCAACGCCGAGGTGCTGATCCACCAGCCCTCGGCCGGCCTGGCCGGTTCCGCCTCGGACATCAAGATCCACGCGGAGCAGTTGCTGCGCACCAAGCGCAAGATGGCGAAGCTGTCCGCCCAGCACTCGGGCGTCAGCGAGGAGCAGTGGGAGCGCGACGCCGACCGGGACCGCTGGTTCAGCGCCGAGGAGGCCAGGGACTACGGCCTGCTCGACCGGGTCATCACCAGCGCCGCCGACATCACGGGCGGCGGCGGCACGGGCGCGTGAGCGCCGGCCGGCCGACCAAGCCCCGATCGCAGCCCAACACCAAGGCGGTAGAGAGACGATGAACAACTTTCCCGGTTCCGGCATCTACGACCGACTCCGCGCGGAGGGCCGCTACGTGGTCCCGCGCTTCGTCGAGCGCACCTCGCAGGGCGTGCGCGAGTACGACCCGTACGCCAAGCTCTTCGAGGAGCGGGTGATCTTCCTCGGCGTGCAGATCGACGACGCGTCGGCCAACGACGTGATGGCGCAGCTGCTCTGCCTGGAGTCGATGGACCCGGACCGCGACATCCAGATCTACATCAACAGCCCGGGCGGCTCGTTCACCGCGCTGACCGCCATCTACGACACCATGGAGTTCGTCAAGCCGGACATCCAGACGGTGTGCATGGGCCAGGCGGCCTCCGCCGCGGCGGTCCTGCTGGCGGCCGGCACCCGCGGCAAGCGGATGGCCCTGCCCAACGCCCGCATCCTGATCCACCAGCCGTACAGCGAGACCGGGCGCGGCCAGGTCTCCGACCTGGAGATCGCGGCCCGCGAGGTGCAGCGGATGCGCGTGCAGCTCGAGGAGATGCTGGCCAAGCACTCCAACACGCCGATCGAGCAGGTCCGGGACGACATCGAGCGGGACAAGATCCTCACCGCCGAGGAGGCCGTGAGCTACGGTCTGGTGGACCAGATCGTGACCACCCGCTCCACCACCGCGGTCTGAGCGCCGTCTCCCGGCCGCGTCACACCGCACACTCCGCATCACACCGTACGACCCAGTAACAGACAACAGGCGACAACCGAGACGAACGACTGGCCGCCCCCTTTGGGCGGGAAGGCCCCGGCACAGGGGATTCCCGTCAAGGGGGGCCTATCCGCCGGGGCGACAAGGTACCGTCGTCTTCAGGCAAGCACGAGTGCACCGTCTCCCCGGCGGTGCGCAGGCGAAGGGGAAGCACCTCGTGGCACGCATCGGTGACGGCGGCGATCTGCTCAAGTGCTCGTTCTGCGGCAAAAGCCAGAAACAGGTGAAGAAGCTCATCGCGGGTCCGGGGGTCTACATCTGCGACGAGTGCATCGAGCTCTGCAACGAGATCATCGAGGAGGAGCTCGCCGAGTCCTCCGAGTCGGAGCTTGGTGAGCTGCCGAAGCCGCGGGAGATCTTCGACTTCCTTGAGAGCTACGTGGTGGGCCAGGAGGACGCCAAGAAGGCGCTCTCGGTGGCCGTCTACAACCACTACAAGCGGGTGCGGGCCAGCGAGGCCGACGGCCAGTCGCGCGACGAGGCCATCGAGCTGTCCAAGTCCAACATCCTGCTGCTCGGCCCGAGCGGCTCCGGCAAGACGCTGCTCGCCCAGACGCTGGCCAGGATGCTCAACGTCCCCTTCGCCATCACCGACGCCACCGCGCTCACCGAGGCCGGCTACGTCGGAGAGGACGTGGAGAACATCCTGCTCAAGCTGATCCAGGCCGCCGACTACGACATCAAGAAGGCCGAGCAGGGCATCATCTACATCGACGAGATCGACAAGGTCGCCCGCAAGAGCGAGAACCCGTCGATCACCAGGGACGTCTCCGGGGAAGGCGTTCAGCAGGCCCTGCTGAAGATCCTGGAGGGCACCACCGCCGCGGTGCCCCCACAGGGCGGGCGCAAGCACCCGCACCAGGAGTTCCTGCAGATCGACACGTCCAACGTGCTGTTCATCGTCGGCGGCGCCTTCGCCGGCCTCGATGAGATCGTGCGCGCCAGGTCGGGCGCCCGGGGCATCGGCTTCGGCGCCGACATCCGCTCCAAGCGGGACCGGGGTTCGGCCGAGCTGCTGCGCGAGGCGCTCCCCGAGGACCTGGTCAAGTACGGCATGATCCCCGAGTTCATCGGCCGGCTGCCGGTGATCACCTCCGTGCAGAACCTGGACCGGGAGGCGCTCCTTCGGATCCTCGTCGAGCCGCGGAACGCGCTGGTCAAGCAGTACCAGCGACTCTTCGAGATCGACGGCGTCGAGCTCGAGTTCACGCTGCCGGCGCTCGAGGCCATCGCCGATCAGGCGATCCTGCGCGGCACCGGCGCCCGGGCGCTGCGGGCGATCATCGAGGAGGTGCTGATGTCGGTGATGTACGAGGTGCCCTCCCGGCCCGACGTCGGCCAGGTGGTGATCACCGAGGACGTGGTCAGGTCCAACGTCAACCCGACGCTGGTCCCGCGGTCCCGACTCGCCAAGCAGCGCGGCTCGGTGCCCCCGCACGAGAAGACCGCCTGAGCGTTCCGCTGAAAGCGCGGGCAGGTGACCGCGGGCCGGCTGTGACTGGTCGCGGCCACGCGACGGTCGCGACGAGGTCGTGACGAGGGCGGGGCCCGACACCGGAGATCCGGTGTCGGGCCCCGCCCTCTGTCGTGACCTGTGCCGCGACCGGGTCAGCCCTGGGCGTCGCTTTCCCCGCCGGCGCCCTCGGCACCTTCCTCGATCGGCCGCAGCGAGTCGGCCCGCACCTGCGCGGTGTACTGGGCCACCTCCTCCAGCGGCGTCTCCACGGTGGCACCCGTCGCGTTCTGCCGCTGCACGGCGGCCATGCCCACGGTGCTGTCGTCGGCCCAGACACACAGCGGGATCTGGATCGTCTGGTTGGTGGTCGGCTCCACGCCCGAGCCCTGCTGACACTTCATCACGGCGCCGTCGAGCCCCTCGGGGTTCATCTCCTGCGGCTCGCCGATCAGCGTGAGCTCGGCGCCGCCCTGGTCGGCCACGCCCTCGGAGGCGCCGTAGGCGAGCAGCGCGTCGACGGCGGCCTCGGGGTCCTCGACCGCGCCCCACATGCCGACGACCAGCATGCTGTTGATCACCCGGTCGCCCAGCTCGGACAGGTCCTGCATGCCGGCGAGCTCCTCGGGGGTGATGCCGCCAAGGTAGGTGCCGGTGGTGCCCTCGGCCTCCGCCATGCCGGCGGCCGCCAGCTCCTCCTCGGAGATGTCCTCGGTGCTCGACGCCGGGGCCGCCAGCGTGAAGTCGCCGGTGGTCTCGGGCAGGGCGAGCTCGTAGCGGGTGCCGTCGCCGCCGGAGCCGTCCTCCGAATCGTCGCCGCCGACCAGCAGGAACGCCCCGCCGCCGATGACCGCGAGCGCCACGACGACGGCCACCACGATCAGCCCGGTCCGGTTCTTGCGGCCGCCGCCCGAGGACGGGGCGCCGTAGGGCGGCTGCTGCCCGTAGTCGGGCTGTCCCGGCTGGCCCGGCGGCGGGGGCGGCTGCTGGCCGTAGGCGCCGGGGTACTGCGGCTGCTGCGGGGGCTGCTGGCCGTAGGGGCTCGGCGGCTGCTGCCCGTAGCCGCCACCAGGCGGCGGGGGCGGCCCCGGCTGCTGGCCCTGCGGATAGCCATAACCAGGCGACCCCGAGCCGCCGGGCGCCCCGCCCGGCCGTGCGTACGGATTGGGACCGCCGGGCTGCTGCCCGGGCTGCGGCGCCCCGTAGGGATCTGGCTGCCCGTACGAACCCGGCTGGTTCTGACTCATCGAAACTCCTTGCGTGGAGACCCTCGGCTTCAGCCGTGGGAGGAAACGCATCCCGGCACCACGAAGCGGAGTGTAGCGGTGCCGCTGCGGAATGCTCTGATAGGGTGGCGGAGCCGCCGGGGCGATAGCCGAAGTCCCGGTGGTCTACCGCCGGGCTGGCGGGATGTGAGGTCTGTGGAGTGGATGTAAGACCCTGGCTTGGGTTCGTCCCGGGGGCGGTCTGCGGTGAATCAGAAAGGTCCTCCCGTGAGGGTGGGAATCCCCTCCCTTCGCGGAGGGGAGGATGTCAACTGCTTCCCCTTATGCGGGGGGCGACTCAGGATTGCCAATGCACATCCTGTCGGATGGGGCGCCGTTCTGTACATCCGGCCCGGAGCCCCGTCCGTGGCACCTCGAGCCCCAGGCAACTGATTCGAACTCGGCGCTCGGGGCCTCGTAGACTTCAGCCGTGACCGAGAACACCCAGCCGCCCGCGACCGGGCGACACGCCGCCCCAGCCGATCTGCCGACGCAGTACACGCCGGCCGACGTAGAGGGGAAGCTGTACGAGCGCTGGGTAGAGCGGGGCTACTTCACGGCGGACGCCAAGAGCGCCAAGGAGCCGTACACCATCGTCATCCCCCCGCCCAACGTCACCGGCAGCCTGCACCTGGGCCACGCCTTCGAGCACACCCTGATCGACGCCCTCACCCGCCGCAAGCGGATGCAGGGCTACGAGACGCTGTGGCAGCCCGGCATGGACCACGCCGGCATCGCCACGCAGAACGTGGTGGAGCGCGAGCTGGCCAAGGAGGGCAAGTCCCGCCACGACCTGGGCCGGGAGGCGTTCGTCGAGCGCGTCTGGCGCTGGAAGGCCGAGTCGGGCGGCCAGATCTCCGGGCAGATGCGGCGCCTCGGGGACGGCGTCGACTGGTCCCGCGAGCGGTTCACCATGGACGAGGGCCTGTCCCGCGCCGTCCAGACGATCTTCAAGCGGCTCTACGAGGACGGCCTGATCTACCGAGCCGAGCGCATCATCAACTGGTGTCCGCGCTGCCTGACCGCGCTCTCCGACATCGAGGTCGAGTACCAGGACGACGACGGCGAGCTGGTCTCCATCCGCTACGGGGACGGCGACGACTCGCTGGTCGTCGCCACCACCAGGGCCGAGACGATGCTCGGCGACACCGCCGTCGCCGTCCACCCGGAGGACGAGCGGTACGCGCACCTCGTCGGCCGCACCGTCAGGCTGCCGCTGACGGACCGTGAGATCCCGGTCGTCGCCGACACGCACGTCGACCCCGAGTTCGGCACCGGCGCGGTCAAGGTCACCCCGGCCCACGACCCCAACGACTTCGAGATCGGCCGCCGCCACGGTCTGCCCCAGCTGACCGTCATGGACGAGCGCGGCAACATCACCGTCCACGGCCCCTTCCTGGGCCTCGACCGGTTCGAGGCGCGCTCGGCGGTCGTCGCCGCGCTGCGCGCCGAGGGCCGGATCGTCGCCGAGAAGCGTCCCTACACGCACGCCGTCGGCCATTGCTCGCGCTGCAAGACGACCGTCGAGCCGCGCGTCTCCCTGCAGTGGTGGGTCAAGGTCGCCCCGCTGGCCAAGGCCGCCGGGGACGCCGTCCGGGACGGCCGGGTCGCCATCCACCCCAAGGAGCTGTCCTCCCGCTACTTCGAGTGGGTCGACAACCTGCACGACTGGTGCATCTCCCGCCAGCTGTGGTGGGGCCACCGGATCCCCGTCTGGTACGGGCCCGACGGCGAGGTCGTCTGCGTCGGCCCCGACGAGGAGCCGCCCGGCGGCGAGGGCTGGCACCAGGACACGGACGTCCTCGACACCTGGTTCTCCTCGGGGCTCTGGCCGTTCTCCACGCTCGGCTGGCCCGAGCGCACCGAGAGCGTCGAGAAGTTCTACCCCAACTCCGTCCTGGTCACCGGCTACGACATCCTCTTCTTCTGGGTCGCCAGGATGATGATGTTTGGCCTCTACGCGATGGACGGCGTCCCGCCGTTCCACACCATCGCGCTGCACGGCATGGTCCGCGACCAGTTCGGCAAGAAGATGTCCAAGTCCTTCGGCAACGCGGTCAACCCGCTGGACTGGATGGACGCCTACGGCTCGGACGCGGTCCGCTTCACCCTGGCCCGCGGCGCCAACCCGGGCGTCGACGTGCCGATCGGCGAGGACTGGGTCCAGGCCTCCCGCAACTTCGCCAACAAGGTCTGGAACGCGACCCGCTTCGCGCTCCTCAACGGCGCCACCGTCGAGGGCCCGTTGCCGGAAGCCGACGAGCTGTCGGCCACCGACCGCTGGATCCTGTCCCGGCTGAACTCGGTCGTCGTCGAGACCGACGCCTACTACGACGACTACCAGTTCGCCAAGCTCAGCGACGCGCTCTTCCACTTCGCCTGGGACGAGGTCTTCGACTGGTACGTCGAGCTCTCCAAGACGACGTTCGCCGCCGGCGGCCGCCCCGCCGAGGTCTCCCGCCGGGTCCTCGGCGAGGTCCTCGACGTCACGCTGCGGCTGCTGCACCCGGTGATCCCGTTCGTCACCGAGGAGCTGTGGACGACGCTGACCGGCGGCGAGTCCGTGGTCATCGCCGACTGGCCGGCGGACTCCGGCTTCCGCGACCAGGCCGCCGAGCGGGAGATCGAGGCCGTCCAGCGTCTGGTCACCGAGGTCCGCAGGTTCCGCGCCGACCAGGGTCTCCAGCCCGGGCAGCGGGTGCCGGCCACCCTCGACCTGGCCGACAGCGGGCTCGCCGCGCACGAGGAGGCGGTGCGCGCGCTGCTCCGCCTCCAGCCGGCCGGCGAGGGCTTCACCGCCACCGCCACGCTGCCGGTCGCCGGGGTCACGGTCGCGCTCGACCTGTCGGGCGCCATCGACGTGGCCGCCGAGCGCAAGCGGCTCACGAAGGACCTGGCCGCCGCCGAGAAGGAGCTGGCCGGCACCAACGCCAAGCTCGGCAACGAGGCGTTCCTGGCCAAGGCGCCCGACCACGTGGTCGACAAGATTCGCACCCGTCGCACCACCGCGGAGGCCGACATCGCGCGGATCACGGCCCAGCTCGCCAGGCTCCCTCAGGACGGCGCTGTCAGCGGCGCTTCGTAGACTGGGGGTGTGAGCGACGACCAGTTTGACGATTTCGACGACATCGTGGCCGCGGAGAGCGAGCGCGACCCCGATCTCGCCGTGATCGAGGCCGGCAGCCGCACCCTGCGCGCCCAGTCGGGAGCGCCGCGCGGGGGCGAGCTGCCGGGCCGCCCCGCCGACCCCGAGCTCGACCGCGCGCTGCGCGAGGTGGAGGCGGAGCTGGCGAAGCGGTGGCCGGAGACCAAGCTGGAGCCGTCGCTGAGTCGCATTCGCCCCCTGATGGACCTGCTCGGCGAGCCGCAGCGGAGCTACCCGGCCATCCACATCACCGGCACCAACGGCAAGACCACCACGGGCCGGATGATCGAGGCGCTGCTCGGCGCCTTCGAGCTGCGGACCGGCCGGTTCAGCAGCCCGCACGTTCAGTCGATCACGGAGCGGATCAGCCTGGACGGCGAGCCGATCGCGGCCGAGCGCTTCGTCGCCACCTACGAGGACGTCAAGCCGTACGTCGAGCTCGTCGACTCCCAGCAGCCCTACCGTCTCTCGTTCTTCGAGGTGCTGACCGGCATGGCCTACGCGGCCTTCGCCGACGCCCCGGTGGACGCGGCGGTGGTCGAGGTCGGCATGGGCGGCACCTGGGACTCGACCAACGTGATCGACGCGGGGGTCGCCGTGCTCACCCCGATCGCGCTCGACCACACCGACCGGCTCGGCACCACGCCGGAGGCCATCGCGGTCGAGAAGTCCGGGATCATCAAGCCCGGCGCCCGGGTGGTGCTGGCCCAGCAGCCCAGCATCGAGGCGGCCGCCGTGGTGCTGCGGCGGGCCGTCGAGGTGGACGCCACGGTGGCCAGGGAGGGCATGGAGTTCGGCGTGCTCGCCCGCGAGGTCGCGGTCGGCGGCCAGCTGCTGACGCTGCGCGGGCTCGGCGGCGAGTACCCCGAGGTCTTCCTGCCGCTCCACGGCGAGCACATGGCGCACAACGCGGCGGTCGCGCTGGCCGCGGTCGAGGCGTTCTTCGGCATCGGCGACGACCAGCCGGCCCGCACCCTGGACGCCGAGGCGGTGCGCGCCGCGTTTGCCTCCGTCACCTCGCCTGGCCGGCTTGAGGTGGTGCGCAGCAGCCCTACGGTGGTGCTCGACGCGGCGCACAACCCGGCGGGGGCGCAGGCCACGGCGGCCGCCATCAGCGAGGCCTTCGGCTTCAGCCGCCTGATCGGCGTCGTCGGCGCCTCGGCCGGCAAGGATGTCCGCGGCCTCCTCGAGGCCTTCGAGCCGGTCTTCACCGAGGTCGTCATCACCAGCAACGCCAGCCACCGCGCGATGGACGTGGACGAGCTGGCGGCGCTCGCCGTCGAGGTCTTCGGCGAGGAGCGGGTCCAGGTCGAGCCGCGCCTCGACGACGCGCTGGACGCGGCCATCACGCTGGCCGAGGAGGAACACGAGTACGGGGGCGCCGGAGTGCTGGTCACCGGCTCGGTCATCACGGTCGGCGAGGCCCGGCTGCTGCTCGGAAAGGCTCGCTGATGCGAACCCTGCGGACGCTGTGTGCCAGCACCCTGGTCTGTGAGTTCATCGTCATCGGCCTCGCGGCGGTGGCCACGATGCGGCTCTCCGACGACCTCTCCACCACCACGATCTGGGCCGTCAGCGGCCCGGCGATGGCGCTGTGCGTGCTGCTCTGCGGCCTGCTGCGGACGCCGGTGGCGATCCCCCTCGGCTGGGCCCTCCAGATCGCCCTGATCGCGGCCGGTTTCGTCCTTCCCGCCATGTTCGTCCTCGGCGCGGCCTTCGCCGGCCTCTGGTGGGCGTCCATCCACTTCGGCCGCCACATCGACACGACGGCCCCCGGCGGGGCGCTGGCCCCGAAACCGGCCGACTGACGCACGGCCACCCACGCCACGGCGGGTGGGGCAGAACCCCCTGGCGGAGGCCAAGCGCAGCGGGACGGTAGTCTTGCGACCCCTGTCTGACACCCTTTCCCACCCCCAGGAGCCGCCTGCCATGAGCCAGCGCACCCTCGTCCTGCTGAAGCCGGACGCCGTCGCCCGCGGACTCGTCGGTGAGATCATCGGCCGGATCGAGCGCAAGGCCGGCTGGACCATCACCGCGCTGGAGCTGCGCACCCTGGACCGCGCGACCCTGGAGACGCACTACGCCGAGCATGTCGGCCGCCCGTTCTACGAGCCGCTGCTCGAGTTCATGGCGTCCGGGCCTAGCGTCGTGCTGGTCGTGGAGGGCGAGCGCGTGATCGAGGGGCTGCGCACGCTGGCCGGCCCGACCGACCCGATCGCCGCCGCGCCGGGGTCCATTCGGGGCGACTACGGCACGATCGTGCGGGAGAACCTGATTCACGCGTCCGATTCGGAAGAGTCCGCTGAACGGGAACTGAAGATCTTCTTTCCGTGACATCCTCCGACACGCCCTGACTCGCCGTCAGCGTTCACCTGAACGTCTTCGTGCAATGGGGTAGGTACAGTCGAACGAGGGAACCCGTCACCCGAACACGACGTCACATGACGGAGGGCGGGCCGGGTTCCGCCGACAATGGCGAAAGCGGCGCTCCGGCGCTCCGCGTTCGACCGGCCGTGGATACGATGGCTTCGCCGCCCGGCTCTCCCCTCCGCGAGCGGGAGGGCCCTCCTGGCGTACCGTTATCGCACCCCCTGCCGACCTCCCCGCACATATCGCTCCAGCTGGAAGGCCAGATGTATCCCTATGGCGAACAATATGTCGTTCATCGGCCGTGACATGGCAGTCGACCTCGGGACGGCCAACACGCTGGTGTACGTCAGAGGTCGTGGGATTGTCCTCAACGAGCCGTCGGTGGTCGCCATCAACACCAACACCGGTGGCATTCTCGCGGTCGGCGCCGAGGCGAAGAAGATGATCGGCCGTACCCCGGGCAACATCGTCGCGGTGCGCCCCCTGAAGGACGGCGTCATCGCCGACTTCGAGATCACCGAGCGGATGCTCAGGTACTTCATTCTCAAAATCCACAAGCGCCGTTATCTGGCGCGTCCCCGGGTCGTCGTGTGTGTGCCGTCCGGCATCACCGGGGTGGAGCGTCGTGCGGTGATCGAGGCGTCGACGCAGGCCGGCGCCCGCCAAGTGCACATCATCGAGGAGCCGATGGCGGCGGCGATCGGTTCGGGCCTGCCGGTGCACGAGGCCACCGGCAACATGGTGGTGGACATCGGCGGCGGCACCACCGAGGTGGCCGTGATCTCGCTCGGCGGCATCGTCACCGCCCAGTCGATCCGGGTGGCGGGCGACGAGCTGGACAACGCGATCATCCAGCACATCAAGAAGGAGTACAGCCTGCTGCTCGGCGAGCGCACCGCGGAGAGCATCAAGATCACCATCGGCTCGGCCTACGAGATGGACCAGGACGAGCACACCGAGATCCGCGGCCGTGACCTGGTCAGCGGCCTGCCCAAGACGGTGGTGATCTCCTCGGCCGAGGTCCGCAAGGCCATGGAGGAGCCGGTCAACGCGATCGTCGACGCCGTCAAGACGACGCTCGACAAGTGCCCGCCCGAGCTGTCGGGCGACGTGATGGACCGCGGCATCGTGCTCACCGGCGGCGGCGCCCTGCTGCGCGGCCTCGACGAGCGGCTGCGCAAGGAGACCGGCATGCCCATCCACATCGCCGAGGACCCGCTGGACTCGGTGGCGTTGGGCTCGGGCAAGTGCGTCGAGGAGTTCGAGGCGCTGCAGCAGGTGCTTGACGCGCAGCCCAGGCGTTAGCCGCCGGCGTCCGCGCCGCCACGGGCCGCCGCGTGGCCGGCCGCGCGGACCGCGCGGCGTCACCCACCCGCAACGACAAGAAAGGCACGGCCGCCGCACGTGAGGGACACCCGAGAGAGCCGGCTGCTCCTCGTCCTGCTGGTCTCCATCGCATTCGCCCTGATCACGCTCGACATCCGCGGTGGTGAGAACTCCCCGCTCGACGGCCCCCGGGAGGCCGCGGCCTCGTTCTTCGGGCCGGTCGAGGAGGGCGTGGCGGGCGCGGTCGACCCGGTGGCCAACGCCATCTCGGCGATCCGCGAGTCGGGCGACCGGCACGACCGCGTCGCGGAGCTCGAGCGGGAGAACGCGGAGCTGCGGCAGCAGCTCGGCAGCGACGAGTTCCGCGACTCACGCACCCGGCAGCTCGACGAGCTGCTGCGGACGGCCGGGGCCGGCGGCTACCGGATCGTCGGGGCCCAGGTGATCGCGATCGGCGCGGCCCAGGGCTTCTCCTGGACCGTCACCATCGACGCCGGCACCGAGGACGGCATCGCCCGTGACATGACGGTGCTCAACGGCGACGGGCTTGTCGGCCGGGTCACCACCGTGGGGCGCGGCCAGGCCACCGTGCTGCTGGCCAACGACCCGGAGTTCAGCGTCGGCACCCGGCTCGAGGGCAGCGAGGAGCTCGGCCTGGCCACCGGCGGCGGCGACAACACGTTCGACGTGCAGCTCTTCAACCAGCAGGCGCGAGTCCAGGAGGGCGACCGCATGGTCACCTTCGGCTCGGCGGAGAACCGGCCCTTCGTGCCGGGCGTCCCGGTCGGCGAGGTCGTCAACGTCAACCGGTCCAACGGCGACCTGACCCGCACCGTCGAGGTGCGGCCCTTCGTCTCGTTCACCCAGCTCGACCTGGTGGGCGTCGTCGTCGAGCCGCCCCGCGACAACCCGCGCGACTCGGTGCTGCCGCCCCGGCCCGAGGAGGAGAACGAGAACGAGGAGCGGCGCGGCGAGGAGCGCGAGCAGGGGGCGCGCAACGAGGACGAGGAGACCGCGGGCGAGGGCGAGGAGACCCAGGGCGAGCCGGGCGACTCGGTGGGAGAGCCCCAGCCCCCGACCGAGGGCGAGACCGGCACCGGCGAGGGCGAGGCGCCCGCCGGCGACGACGACACCGCCACCGAGGAGTGAGACCGATGCGTGTCTCCCGCACCCTGCTGGCCGCCATCCTGGTGACCGTGGCGCTGATGCTCCAGGTCACCGTGCTGGCCAGACTCCATCTGCCGGGCGCCACCCCCGACCTGCTGCTGCTCACGGTCCTCGGCCTCGCGCTGGTCTACGGGCACGTCGGCGGCTGCATGGTCGGCTTCTTCGCCGGGCTGCTCGCCGACCTGGCGCCGCCCGCCGACCACGCCGTCGGCCGCTACGCGCTCGTGCTCTGCGTCATCGGCTACGCCGCGGGACTCACCAGGCCGGAGACCGGCCAGCACCGCTCGGCCACCGTGCCGATGCTGGTGGTCGCGGCCGGCGCGGCCAGTTCGACCCTGCTCTACGCGGGCGTCGGGGCCCTGGTCGGCGACTCGGCGGCGCGTGACGTCGGCCTTGGTTCCCTGCTGCTCACCGCCACCATCTACGACCTGCTGCTCGCCCCGTTCACCGTCCCGCTGGTGATGGCGATGGCCCGCCGACTGGAGAGCGACCCGTTGTCCGGCGACGGCACGTCGGGCGGCGGTGGCGGCGACGCGGCGGTCAGCTGGCTCGGCGGCGCCGGGCCGCGCGGTCGGGGGCCGCGCCGCGTCCGCTACGGGAAGGCCGCCAGGCTGGGTGGCACCCGCTCCACACTGCTCAGCAGGTCCGCCCGCAACCGGGCGGGGCGTATCAAGGGGGTCAAGCGGCTGTGACCAACATCCCGGAGACCGGGCGGACCTCGCGCATCACCATCCGCCTCATCGTCATCCAGATACTGGTCTTCTCGCTGTTGCTCACGCTCGGCGGCCGCCTGTGGTACCTGCAGATCAGGCAGGGCGACGAGTTCGCGGCCGAGGCCCAGGGCAACCACGTGCAGCAGGCCGTCCAGCCGGCGGTGCGCGGCTCCATCCTGGACGCGCGCGGCGTCCCGATGGCCGACAACGAGACGCGTCTCGTCGTCTCCGCCGACCGCACCGAGCTGAGCCGGCTGCCGGACGACGGCGTCGGCGTGCTCGCCGACGTCGCCGAACTGCTCGGCATGGAGGTCGAGGAGGTCACCAACCAGGTGCGGCTGTGTGACGCCGAGACCTCGCAGCCCTGCTGGAACGGTTCGCCGTACCAGCCGATCCCGATCACCGACGAGGCGACCACCCAGCAGGCGCTGCAGATCCGGGAGCGGGCCGAGGACTTCCCCGGCATCAGCGCCGAGCCCACGGCCGTGCGCCGCTACCCGTCGCCCGCCGGCGCCAACACGGCCCAGGTGCTCGGCTATCTGTCGCCGGTCACCGACGAGGAGGTCGCCGACTCCGAGGACACCGACAACCCGCTGCTGCGCTCGGACATGATCGGTCGCTCGGGCCTCGAGCGGCAGTACGACAGCTATCTGCGCGGGCAGGCCGGCGTCACCCGTTACGAGGTCGACAAGTTCGGCCGGGTGCTGGGGGAGTCGGAGAGCGAGGCGGGCCAGGCCGGAGCCAACCTGGTCACCACCATCGACAGCCGCGTCCAGGCCGTCGTCGAGCAGGAGCTCCTGCAGGCCATGGAGGTGGCGCGGACGCAGCACGACGACATCTCGGGCCGTAACTACGAAGCGGACGCCGGGGCGGCCATAGTGCTGGAGAACGACACCGGGCGTGTCGTCGCGATGGCCTCGGCCCCCGACTACGACCCCAACGTGTGGGTCGGCGGCATCTCGACCGACGACTACGCGGCACTGACCGACGAGGAGTCCAACAACCCGCTGCTCAACCGGGCCATCCAGGGCCAGGGGCCGCCCGGGTCGACGTTCAAGGTGGTCACCACGACCGCCGCCGTCAACGCCGGCTACGACTTCGACGGCTCCTACGAGTGCGGCTCCTCCTACGACGTCGGCGGCCAGACCTTCCGCAACTTCGAGTCCCAGGCGTACGGCTCCATCTCGCTCGGCCGGGCCATCGAGGTCTCCTGCAACACCGTCTTCTACGGCATCGCGCACCGCGAGTGGCAGCGCGAGGGCGGCCTCGAGCCGGTGGACGAGCCGGACGACTGGCTGTTCCGCACCGCCCACGAGTTCGGGCTCGGCGCGCCGACCGGCGTCGACCTGCCCAACGAGGCCGCCGGCCGGATCCCCGACCGGCAGTGGAAGCAGGACTACTGGGAGGCCAACCAGGAGAACTGGTGCGAGATCGCGGACACCGACCGGCAGGACTACGTGGCCCGCATCGCCCGCGAGAACTGCACCGAGGGCATGAAGATGCGCGCCGGTGACATGCTCAACTTCTCCATCGGCCAGGGCGACGTGCTGGTCACCCCGCTCCAACTGGCCTCGGTCTACGCGGCCCTCGGCAACGGCGGCACCCTCTACCAGCCGCAGGTCGGCCGCGCCGTGATCGCCCCGGACGGCAGCGTGGTCGAGGAGTTCGAGCCGGTCGTCAACGGCGAGCTGCCGGCCGACGAGCAGACCATGGACAACCTGCGGGCCGCCACCGCGGGCGTGATCACCCGGGGCAGCGCCGACTGGAAGTTCGGCGGCTGGCCGCAGGACGACATCGTGCTGCGCGGCAAGACCGGCACCGCAGAGGCCTCCGGCGACCAGCAGACCACCTCGTGGCTCGCCACCTACACCGACGACTACACGGTGGTCATGACCATCAACCAGGCCGGCACCGGCTCCGGCGCCTCGGGCGACGCGGTGCGGCACATCTGGGAGGCCATCTACGGCGTCGAGGGCGGCACCGTCAACGAGGACATCGCCCTGCTGGCCGAGCCCAACCGGGACCTGCCGGAGATCGACGAGAACGGCACGATCGTGGCCGACCGCGAGGACCCGCGGGAGAACGCCGCGGCACGCGACCGGGACGGCGGCGCGGAGGGCGAGACGGGGGACGGCGGCGCGAGCGAGGGCGGCACGGGCGAGGGCGAGGATCCGGAGCGGGGCAACGGCTACGAGCCCGGCTTCGACCCCGACGCCATCTCCACCCCCGACACGGTGGCCGGCGACGACCCGCCGGACGCGGGCGAACTCGAGGCCCGGCGCGAGGACCAGGACGACTGATGAGCGTGCACACCCTGACGGTCAGGACGCCGGCCAGGCGCAAGAGCGCCTGGCGCCGGCTGGCCGAGCGGGACTCCGTCGCCCGCCGCCTGGACTGGCTGCTGCTCCTCGCCGGCCTCGCGCTGTCCGTGCTCGGCATAGCCCTGATCTGGTCCGCCACCCGCAACCGCACCGAGATCAACGGCGGCGACCCGCAGTTCTTCCTCATACGCCAGAGCATCAACCTCGCGGTCGGCCTCGCCCTCGCCGTCGGCATCATCTGGCTCGGCCACCAGCGGCTGCGCAGCGCCGTCCCCCTCTTCTACGCCTTCTCCCTCTTCGTCGTCCTGCTGGTGTTCACGCCGCTCGGCACCGAGATCAACGGGCAGCGCGCCTGGCTCTCCGTCGGCGGATACACCATCCAGCCCGGCGAGTTCGTCAAGGTCTCCGTCATCCTGGTGATGGCCGCCATCCTCGCCGACGGGGTCGACGCCGGCGACCGGGAGCACCCCGGCCGGCGCGCCGTGCTCCAGTCCCTCGGCCTCGCCGCCCTCCCGCTGTCCGTCGTCCTCCTCGACGACATGGGCACCGCCATGGTCATCAGCGTCACCGTGCTCGGCATGCTGCTGGCCTCCGGCGCCTCGCTGAAGTGGACCATCGGCCTGATGCTGACCGGCGCGGTCGGCGCGGTACTCGTCTGGTTCCTCGGGATCCTCGACGAGTACCAGATCAACCGGTTCGCCGCCTTCGCCAACCCGGCGCTCGACCCGGCGGGCGTCGGCTACAACACCAACCAGGCCAGGATCGCCATCGGCTCCGGCGGTCTCTTCGGCTCCGGGCTCGGCCAGGGCACCCAGACCACCGGACAGTTCGTGCCCGAGCAGCACACCGACTTCATCTTCACGGTGGCCGGCGAGGAGCTCGGCTTCGTCGGCGCCGGCGGGATCATCCTGCTGATCGGGGTGGTGCTGTGGCGTGCCCTGCGAATAGCCAGGGAGTCGACGGACCTCTACAGCACGATCATCGCGGCCGGCATCGTCTCCTGGTTCGCCTTCCAGTGCTTCGAGAACATCGGCATGGCGCTCGGCATCATGCCGGTGGCCGGCGTCCCGCTGCCCTTCCTCTCCTACGGCGGCACCTCGATGTTCGCGGTGTGGATCGCCATCGGCCTGCTCCAGTCCGTCCGGATGAAGCGACCGCTCTCCGCCGCCTGAGTGCGCGAACGGCGAGCCGCTCGTAGCCTGATGGGGTGGCCCTGGAACACGAGCGCACGTACGAGTTCGACGGCCCACTGCCGACCCTCGTCGGCGCGGGCCCCGTCGCCACGGAGCGCCCGCTGCCCGTCCGGCACCTCGCCGCCCGCTACTACGACACCGAGGACGGCCGGCTCGCCGCCGCCGGCATCACGCTGCGCCGGCGCACCGGCGGCGAGGACGCCGGCTGGCACCTCAAGCTCCCGGTCGGCGACGGGGTCCGCGAGGAGATCCACGCCTCGCTGACCGCCGAGGGCCAGGGGCCGCCCGCCGAGCTGACCGCCCTGGTCCGCTCCCGCCTCCGCCGCGCCACCCCCCGGCCCGTCATCGCGCTGGTCACCGAGCGGCGGCCCACCCTGCTCGCCGGCGTCGGCGGCACCCCGCTGGCCGAGGCCGTGCTCGACCACGTCACCGCCAGCCGCGACGGCCGCATCACGCACTGGTCCGAGGTCGAGGTCGAGCTCGTCGAGGGCACCGACCTGGCCGTGGGCGACGCCGTGCTCGACGCCGTCGAGCGGCGGCTCACCGCGGCCGGCGCCCGCCGCTCGGCCGCGCCGTCCAAGCTGGCCCGGGCCCTCGCGGAGACCGGAGGCTGTC
>NZ_SMKC01000077.1 GCF_004348315.1 Streptomyces sp. 8K308
GTGCGGGCCTTCGAGCCGCTCTGGTCGGCAGGCCGGGTACGCTGGGCGGCCTGATGATCGAACCTACTCCCGACCTCGTCGCACGGCTCCGCACCGCTGGCTGCGTGTTCGCCGAGGAAGAGGCCCGGCTGCTCGCCGAGACGGCCACCGCTGCCGAGCTCGACGCGCTCGTCGACCGCCGGGTCGCCGGGGAGCCGCTCGAACTCGTGCTGGGCTGGGCCGAGTTCCACTGGCTGCGGATCGCCGTCGAGCCGGGCGTCTTCGTGCCGAGGCGGCGCACCGAGTTCCTGGTCGAGCGTGCCGCCGCGCTCGCGCCGCCCAAGCCCGTGGTGCTCGACCTCTGCTGCGGCTCGGGCGCCCTCGGCGCCGCGCTGGCCGCGCTGCTCGACGGGGCCGAGGTGCACGCGGCCGATCTCGATCCGGCCGCCGTCCGGTGCGCCCGCCGCAACCTCGAGGGGGCGGGCGGCCGGGTGCACCGCGGGGACCTGTACGCCGCGCTGCCCGCGGCGCTGCGTGGTCGGGTGGACGTGCTGGTGGCCAACGTGCCCTACGTGCCCACCGGGGAGGTCGCGCTGCTGCCGGCCGAGGCGCGCGACCACGAGCCGCTTCTCGCCCTCGACGGCGGTGCCGACGGCCTCGCCGTGCTGCGGAGGGTCGCGGACGGCGCACCCGGGTGGTTGGCGCCCGGCGGTCATCTGCTGGTGGAGACCAGCGAACGTCAGGCGGCCGCGGCCCTCGCCGCCTTCGCCGCCGCCGGCCTCGCCGCCCGGCTCGACCACTCGCCCGACCACGAGGCCACCGTCGTCGTCGGCACGGCCTGACGGACCGTCGTCTGAGCGATTGGTTTCGGCCGTGTTCGGGTGGGGTCCGCTTCGGTTCGCGAGTGGCGTGGCATGAGTTCTCCTGGCCGGTTTCCGTCGGCCGACCGCGCCCAGTGAGGAAGGGCAGAGCCCCATGACGACACACCGGCCGTTCGCCGTGGGCGTCGCGTTGAGCGCCGCGCTGCTGACCCTGTTCGCCGACACCGCGGGCGCCGCCGCACACACCCCCGGCACCGGTCCATTGAACGACGCGTTCACGCGCGCCGCCGACGCCTACGGGGTGCCCCGCGACCTGCTGGTCGCGGTCGGATACGGCCAGACCCGGCTCGACGGCCACCAGGGGCGGCCCAGCCAGGCCGGCGGCTACGGCGTGATGCACCTGGTCGAGAACCCGGTCCAGCAGACCCTCGCGCTGGCCGCCGAGCTCACCGGCGCCGACCGCGAGGAGCTGCGTCGCGACCCGGCGGACAACATCATGGGCGCCGCCGCCGTGCTGCGTTCGTACGCGGACGGCCTCGGCCTCGACTCGGCCGAGCGGGCCGACCCCGGCGCCTGGTACCCGGTCGTCGCGCGCTACGGCGGCGGGGACGACGCCACGGCCGCCGGTTACGCGGACGCGGTCTACGGTCTGCTGACCGAGGGCATCGAGGCGCGTACCCCGACCGGCGAGACCGTGCTCGTCCACGGCCAGCCGGTGATCCCGGAGCGCGGCCGCTACGCCGCCCCCGAGGACCCGCTGGCCGACGCGGACGAGCCGGGGCCCGACTACCCGTCGGCCCGCTGGGTCCCGGCGCACGAGGAGAACTACGAGCCCGGCAGGACCTCGCCGGTCACCACCGTCGTGGTGCACGTCGCCCAGGGTTACTACGACGGCACCATCTCCTGGTTCCAGAACCCGGCGGCCCGGGTCAGCTCGCACTACGTGGTGCGGTCGAGCGACGGCGAGGTCACCCAGATGGTCAGGGACGCGGACACCGCCTGGCACGCCAAGTCGGCCAACGCCTCGTCGATCGGCATCGAGCACGAGGGCTTCATCGACGAGCCCGCCTGGTTCACCGAGACCATGTACCGCTCATCGGCCGCGCTCACCCGCTTCCTCTGCGACAGCTACGGCATCCCGCGCGACCGGGAGCACATCGTCGGGCACGTCGAGGTGCCGGGCAACGACCACACCGACCCCGGCCCCAACTGGGACTGGGACCACTACCTCGACCTGGTCAACGCCTCCTAGCCGCCGCGCACGCCGCCGTAGTCGGCGCCCACCGTCAGGGTCAGCACGCCCGGCGGCCCGGTGTCGTCCGGCTCGGTGGCCGCGCCCGGCAGCCGGGCGGCGAGCAGCTCGGCATGCTCGGCCAGGCCCTCCGGGTAGCCGATGACGGTGGTCGCGGCCTCGCCGTCCGCGTTACCCGTGCCCACCACCGTGAAGCCGGCGTCCCCCAACTGCTCCGCCACCTCGGCCGCCTGGCCGGTGACCCCGGTGCCGTTGAGCACCCGCACCTGGACATCGGAAGGCCGGGTGGCGGGCGACTCCTCGGCGGCGGCCGCCAGGTCGTCCTCGGTCATCCGCTCGTCCCGCGCCAGCGAGTCGAAGAGCAGGTCGGCCGACGGCTGGTCCCAGACCACGTTGGCGGTGTCCTCCGGGACGTCGAGTTCGCGCGGGTAGTTGGGCACGGTGAGGAAGGTCAGGTTCTCCTCCGGGATCCCCCGCAGGTCCTCGGCCAGGTCGTAGAGGGGGCGAAGACCGGCCAGTTCCGGGTCGGTGGTCAGCGAGCTCGTGACCGCGTCGAGGAAGTCGTAGAGCGCGGTCGGGTCGGTCAGCCTGGACCGCGCCTGCTCCGCGAGCGAGCGCATGAAGTCCTGCTGGCGGTCGATGCGGCCGATGTCGCTGCCGTCGCCGACGCTGTAGCGGACCCGGACGAAGCCGAGCGCGTCCTCGCCGTCCAGGGTCTGGCAGCCGGCCTCCAGGCCGACGTGGGCCTTGTCGTCCTGGATCGGCTCGTCGAGGCAGACGTCGACGCCGCCGAGCGCGTCGACCATGTCCTTGAAGCCGAGGAAGTCGAGCGAGATGAAGTTGTCGATGCGCAGCCCGGTGTTCTGCTCCAGGGTCCTGATGGTGCAGGCCGCCGCCCCGCCCACGTCGCCGTTCATGCCGCCGAGCGCGAAGGACTCGTTGATCTTGCCGTGGTGCGGCTCGGACCGCGTGCCGTCGCCCAGGTCGCAGGCGGGTATGGACACCCAGGAGTCCCGGGGGATGGAGACCACGGTGGCCCACTCGCGGTTCGCCGCGACGTGCACCACCAACATGGTGTCCGACCGCATGCCCTCGGCCTGGCCGTACGCCCCGTCCGTGCCCTCCCGGGTGTCGGAGCCGGCCACCAGGATGGTCATGGCGTCCGGGCTCAGGTCCTCAGGGCGGTCGTCGCCGAGCCGGTCCTCGATGTCGGCGGCCTGGATGTTGCCGTTGAGCTGGTGGTAGAGCCAGCCGAGGGCGCCGGTCGGCGCCAGGACCAGCAGGGCGAGACCCCCGGCGGTCCACAGCAGGATCCGCCCGCCCCTGCTCGGCGGCGCCGACCTCGCGCCCCTGCTTCGGTGTGTGCCGGCCACGCCGGTCCCCCCGTTCGGTGTCGGCCCCAGGCCCTGTCCTGGGTGGGTGGTGGATCAGGGGGCTGAAATCTACATCACTGTAGAAGATGGCCGTGACGCGGCCTCCTGGTCAGTACGATGAACCCCGGGACGGACGAGCGGAAGTGCGCGTACGCACACAGGCGAAGGGCGGCTGACGTGACGGCAGGAGACGCACGCGCGCGCCGGCGTGGACAGGGGGAGCTCGAGGCCCAGGTGCTCGCCGCCCTGCACGAGGCCGCCGCGCCGGTCACCGCCGCCTGGGTCCAGGAGCGGCTCGGCGGCGACCTCGCCTACACCACCGTCATGACGATCCTGTCCAGGCTCCTGGCCAAGCAGGCCGTGACCAGGGAGCGGACCGGCCGCTCCTTCGTCTGGTCGGCCGCCGCCGACGAGGCCGCGCTCGCCGCCCTGCGGATGCGGCGGGTCCTCGATCGCGAGTCGGACCGGGAGGCGGTGCTCGCCAGCTTCGTCACCGGCCTCTCCCCGGACGACGAGCGGCTGCTGCGGCTGCTGCTCGCCCAGGCCGGCGAGGAGCCCGAGGACTGACGCCGTGGGCCTGTTCGTTCTGCTGCCGCTCGTCCTGCCCGTCACCGCCTGGCCGATCGCCAGGCTCGCCGAACAGCACCTCCACCCGCGCCGGGCGACCTGGCTGCTGACCGGCGTCACCGCGGTGCTCGCGCTGTGCAGCACGCTCTGCGTGGCCCTCATCGCGGTCGTCGGCACCGCCGCCGTGCCGGGCAACCCGCTTCCCGACAGCTGGTCCGACCCCGAGGTGCGGGCCGCCGTCCCCTTCGACGACGTCATGGGCCGCGCCTCCATCCCGGCCCTGGTGGCGGTCGCCTGCGCCGCCGTCCTGACGCTCGGGCACCACCGCCGCGTCCGCCGCGCGGCGGAGCGGGCGCTGGTCGGCCTGCCGGACTCGTCGGTGGCCGTGCTGCCCGACGACACCGCCTACGCGTACGCCCTGCCGGGCCGCCGTGGGCGCGTGGTGGTCTCCACGGCGATGCTCGCTCGCCTCTCCGGCCGGGAGCGCCGGGCCCTCTTCGCGCACGAGCGCGCCCACCTCGCGCACCGCCACCACCGCTTCCTGCTCGTCGCGCAGCTCGCCGCCCGCGCCCACCCGTTCCTGCGGCCGCTGCGGACGGCCGTCGCCTACAGCGCGGAGCGGTGGGCCGACGAGGAGGCCGCGCGGTTCCTCGGCGACCGGCGCCTGATGGCGCGGGCCGTGGGCCGCGCCGCGCTGGTCAGCGGCCCCACCCCGACCCCGACCTTCGCGGCGCTGGCCGCGCCTGGTCCCGTGCCGCGGCGGGTCGCGGCGCTGCTCGGCCCGGTGCCGCCGGCGGCCGGCTGGCCGCCGGCGTACACGCCGGCCGGTCTTGCCGCGTGGGTCGCTGCGGGCGGGGCCGCGGCGTCGGCCCTCTCCTCGCTGAACGCGGCGGTGGCGCTGACGCTGATCCTGCACGCGGCTCTCTGAGCCACGACCGGGTTTCCCTCCACCCGCCTTCTCGCGCGGCGACACTGCTGGCTCCCGCTCAGACGGTGGTGCGGAAGGCGCGCCGGTGAGCCGAGGGCGGGGTCTTCATGGATCGAGTGGAGTGGTGCCGGAAGGTCACCGGGCTGTCGAAGCCGACGGCCGCGCCGATCTCCTCGATCGACATCCCGCTGTGCTCGAGCGGCGGCGGGCTGGCCTGGATCCGCTGGCTGATGACCCGGCGGGGGCGGGCTGGTCCCGGTCTGCCGGTTGAAGTGCCGGACGAAGGTGCGGGGCGCGAGGCGGGCCTGGCGGGCCAGGTCGGCTACGGTGATCGAATCGGCGAGGCGGTCGTGGTGCTCAACCCGGACGCGGTGCGTGGCGCGCGGTACCTGCGCAAGGTCGCGCTGCGGCTGGCCTCCAGGACGCGGTACGTGTCGGCGAGGTTCGTCGCGCTTTTGAGGGCGACCTGTGGTCGCGCGACGCCCGGCACGCCAACGCGATGGCGGCCCGGCTGGCGACGGCCGTCGCCGTGGTGCTGCCCGACGTCGAGATCGTCCGGCCGCACCGACGCCGATCGGGGGCGGGCCCTGCGTAGTTGCGTATCTGCGTATCTGTGCGCATAGGCGGTATAGTGCCGTCCCGTGACGACGACAGCGGCGACTGGGACCGAAGAGAAGACGCCTCGCCCGGCACCCGCCGTGCCACGTGCGGGCACGCGGATGTGGGAGTTGGCCGAGATCCGCTGGGCCGCCGCGGCGACGGCGTTGTTCGGGTGCGGGTTGGTGGCCGATCTGGCCGGCGGGCCACGGTGGCTGGCGTGGACGTTGTATCTGACGTGCTACGTGGCCGGCGGCTGGGAGCCGCTGATGGCGGGGCTCGGCGCCCTGCGCGAGCGGACGCTGGACGTCGACCTGCTGATGATCGTGGCCGCCGTGGGGGCCGCGTCCATCGGGCAGGTGCTGGACGGTGGGCTGCTGATCGTCATCTTCGCGACGTCCGGCGCCCTCGAGGCGTTCGCCACCCAGCGCACCGCGGACTCCGTGCGCGGCCTGCTCGACCTCGCGCCCGAACACGCCACCAGGCTCGGCCCGGACGGGACCGAGGAGACGGCGCCCGCCGCGGAGCTCGTCGTGGGAGACGAGATCCTGGTCAGGCCGGGGGAGCGGGTCGGCGCCGACGGCGAGGTCGTGGACGGGGCGAGCGACGTCGACCAGGCGACCATCACCGGCGAGCCGCTGCCGGTGCCGAAGCTGCCGGGGGACGAGGTGTACGCCGGCACCCTCAACGGCGGCGGGGCGCTGCGGGTGCGCGTCAGCCGGCCGGCGGCCGACTCCGTGGTGGCCCGGATCGTGGCCATGGTGCGGGAGGCGAGCGACACCAAGGCCCCCACCCAGCTGTTCATCGAGAAGGTGGAGCAGCGCTACTCGGCCGGCGTGGTCGTCGCCACGCTGCTGGTGTTCACCATCCCCTTCCTGCTCCTCGACCAGGGCTTCGAGGACGCGCTGCTGCGCGCCATGACCTTCATGATCGTCGCCTCGCCCTGCGCCGTGGTGCTGGCCACCATGCCGCCGCTGCTGTCCGCCATCGCCAACGCCGGTCGACACGGCGTGCTGGTCAAGTCGGCCGTGGTCATGGAGCGGCTCGGCGACACCGAGCGGGTCGCCTTCGACAAGACCGGCACGCTCACCGAGGGCAGCCCGCGCGTCAGCGAGCTGCGCCCGCTGCCCGGCGTGGCGCTGACCGAGGCGGAGATCCTGCGGCTGGCCGCCGGCGCCGAGCACCGCTCCGAGCACCCGCTGGCCCGTGCCGTGGTCGCCGCGGCGGCGGACCGCGGCATCGAACCCGGCGGCCCGGTGGAGGACTTCGCCTCGACCCCGGGCCGGGGCGTCACCGCGCGCGTCGAGGGCCGGCTGGTCGAGGTCGGCGCGGCGGGCACCGGCGGCGAGCGCGAGCTGGTCGCGCCGGGCAGCACGGCCGTCCTGGTGCGCGTCGACGGCGAGCCGGTGGCCGTGCTCGGCATCACCGACCGGCTGCGCCCGGACGCCGCCGAGGCGGTGCGGGCCGTCGCCGCCCTGACCGCGGCGCCGCCGGTGCTGCTCACCGGGGACAACGCCGACGCCGCCGCGCGGGTGGCCGGCGAGGTCGGCATCACCGAGGTGCGGTCCCGTCTGCTGCCGCAGGACAAGGTGGGCGCGGTGCGCGAGTTCCAGGCGGCCGGGCAGCGCACCCTGGTGGTCGGCGACGGCGTCAACGACGCGCCCGCCATGGCTGCCGCGCACCTCGGCGTCGCGATGGGCCGGGCCGGCTCCGACCTCGCCCTGGAGACGGCGGACGCCGTCGTCGTCCGGGACGAGCTGACCGCCGTGCCGGCCGTGATCGCGCTGGCCCGCAGGGCCCGCCGGGTGGTCGTCGCCAACCTGGCGATCGCCGGCACCTTCATCACCGTGCTGGTGCTCTGGGACCTGATCGGCACCCTGCCGCTGCCGCTCGGCGTCGCCGGGCACGAGGGGTCCACCGTGCTGGTCGGCCTGAACGGGCTCCGGTTGCTGCGCACGGCCGCCTGGCGCGGGGGCCGCGGCGATAGCATGTAGCCATGCACGCGGGTATCGAGGGGTTTCACGTACCGGAGCCCGAGGTCGTCGACCAGGCGACCGAGCTGCTGCGGATCCTCAGCGACCCCACCCGGCTCCGGCTGCTGTACGCGCTCTCCCAGGGGGAGACGAACGTGGCCTGCCTGGCGGAGATCGTCGGCGCCAATCCGGCGGCGGTCAGCCAGCACCTGTCGAAGCTGCGGCTCTCGGGCGCCGTCCGGGCGCGCCGGCAGGGCACGTTCATGTACTACACGGTGGCCGACCCGGCGATCCACACGGTGCTGCGCGCGGTGCTCGGCGCCACCGCTCCGGCCCCCGCCGAGGCGACCCCTTCCTGACGTCCACGCCGCACGCCGAGGGCCTGCCAGCAGGAACTCGCGGGCGACGCCCACCGAGACGGCGGGCCCGCGCGGAGCGCGGGCAACCGGGTAACCGGGCGCCGCTCAGGCGCAGTTGCGTTCCAGCTCGGCCACTCCCTCGCGTACCCCGTCGTCGGGATGGTCGGCCAACTTCCGTAGTGTCGGGAGCAGTTCGCGCAGCAGGTCGAGCTGGTCATCGGCCGCCTCGCTGCGGCCACGCCGGACGCTGGCGAGGTCGGCGAGCAGCCGCGTCAGCCGCCCCCTGACCGGGGTCCACCCCCTGACCACCAGCATGGTCAGCAGCGGCGCCGCGCCCAGGGCGGCGGTGGCGCCGTGCCCGTGCACCAGCAGCTCGTGCAGCCGCTCCGCCGCGCGGGCCGCCACGGTCTCGTCGTCCCAGCCGGCCCGCAGGATCTGGGACGGCACCTCGTGGGCCGGTCCCCTGTTGCACCGGAGCCGGTCCCAGGGGAAGCGGTCGGCCTGCTCCTTGACCTGCCGCAGCACCCACAGCTCCACGGGGTCGAGACACAGCGCGGCCCAGCCGGACGCGCCGCCGCGCACCCACAGCACGCCGTCGGCGGTGAGGCGGAGCTCTTCGACGCCGGTGCCCAGCGGCAGGTCGGCCGCGACGTCGGAGCAGCCGGTGCCGAGGTCCCACACCCGCACCAGGCCGTCGGCCCAGGCGGCGGCCAGCGCCGGCCCCGAGTCGGGCAGCACCGCGGCGGCCAGGGCGGTCACCGCCGTGCCGCGCCGGTCGAACGGCCCGGCCGCCGGCCGGTCATCGGTCCGCCAGATCCGCAGTACGCCGGCCGCGTCGCCGCTCACCACGAGTTCCTCGTGCGGTCCCGGGCGCAGGCAGGTGACGGCGGTGACCGGGGCCCGGTGCAGGCCTTCGCTCACCTCACGTCGTCGGCCGCCAGGACCGGCGGCGCCGACGCGGACGTGCACCACGCCGTCGGCGTCGCCCACGACGACCACCCCGCCGTCCTCGTCGGCCGCGTGGGCCGTGACGTTCGGCAGGTCGGCCGACCGGGACGCCGCCGGCCCCGGCGGCTCGGCGCCGACGGACGTCACACGCCAGCGCTCCCGCGCGTCCTCGTCGCCGACGGCGAACGCCGCCGGCGGCAGGTCGAGCAGGCGGTCGGGGCGCTCCTCCGGCGGGCTCACCGAGAGGTCGGCGCCGGCCGGCGCCAGGATGGCCAGGGCCGCCTCGACCGCCTGCCGTGTCCGGCCGTTGACGATCAGCGGCCAGTCGACGTAGTCGCCCCGGCCGTGCCGGATGACCACGTCGGGGCCGCCGTACAGGACGGCGTCGGAGCCGAGTTCGTGCCAGGGCGGCAGGCCCAGGTCGGGGTACGAGGCGCGCAGCCGGTCGAGGACGGCCGGGTCCCGCTCCAGGTTCCCGTGGGTCAGGCAGGCGGTGAACCCGAAGTGGCCGGGCAGCCGTTCCAGGGCCAGGTGCAGCAGGAACTCGGAGAGCGACGCCGCCTGCGGCAGCCACTCGTCGTCGCCCGTCCTGACCAGGACCCGCGGATCGTCATGCGCGGCCTCGGCGGCCGGGTAGCCCCACTGGTTGCAGTACTCGTACTCGGACATGAACACGCACACCCGGCCGTCCCCGTCCGGCAGCGGCCCGTCCTCAGGGAGCGGGGGCCACTGGGTGTGCACCCAGTAGAGACGCGGGCGGTACGCGAAGGAGTTGACCGGTGACCGCCACCACTCGGTGAGCGCCGCGGGCACCGGCAGCGAAAGATCGGAAACCACGTCGACGTTCTCGCCGTCCCCCGGGCCCCAGACCGGCTCGCCACCGGGATCGACGTAGCCCCACTCGCGCTGCACCTCGTCGAGCAGCGCCCAGCGCCGTCCGGGGTCGGCGAGGACCGCCTGCCGCGCCGCCCGCAGCCGGTCCGCGAACCGCCCGTAGTCGATCACCTGTGCCACTCGTGCATCGTAGGCCCCACGCGCGGAGCCCGGATGTCAGTACTAGGCGTCGGTCAACAGCCGCAACGTGGCGTCGAGGTGGGCGTCGACCGCGGCGAGCAGCCGGCGCTCGGTGCCGTCCCGCAGGAGCTCGACGAGCGTGCCGTGCTCGGCGGCCAGCTCCGCCGGCCGCCGGCCGGCGCCCGACCTGGTGGCCAGGCCGATGCGGGTCTCTGCGGCGAGGGTGGCGAACATCCGGGAGAGCCGCGGGCTTTCGGCGGAGTCCACCAGGATCGTGGAAGGCGAGGTCGAGCTCCACGACCCTGGCCCAGCGCTCGCCCTCAGCCCGGTCAAGAACTTGGCTCGCCCATAGGCGGGTCGCGGCGACTCCCCCGCCCCTCGGAGGGTGTGGCGGCGGGGTTCAGTCAATGGCCCCGTTACCTCTCTTCGGGGTGGCACTGGACGCAGGGGGCCACGCGGCAGCCAGTCGCGCCCCACTGCCATCAACGCCCTTCCGACCGAGTCAACGAGCTCGGTCCCTTCAGCGCCGAGAAGTTGACGTCCAGCCCACCTCCTTTCTGAGACGGGGGCCTACAGGCCGAGCAGTGCGGGCAGTTCAGTCAGCGCCGTGATCTCGGTGTAGCCGTAGTAGGGGGTGCTCGGCTCGTAACTCCGATTCAGGTAGATCTTGTTGGTGATCCGCAGGTCGTGGGCCGGGATCAGGTCGTAGCGCAGGCTGGACGAGACGTGCAACAGCTCGCCCGGCGCGCAGCCGAGTTGGGCGAACATGTACTCGAAGGCGGCGAGGCGGGGCTTGTAGGCGCGGGCCTGCTGGGCGGTGAGCACGGCGTGGAAGGGGGCGCCGAGCTTGGCCACGTTGTGGACGATCTGGTCGTCGGCCGCGTTGGAGAGGATTACCAGCGGGAAGGCCTCGGCCAGCTTCGCCAGCGCCTCAGGCACGTCGGGGTGCGGGCCCCAGGTGGGCACCGCGTCCACGATGGTCAGGCCGTCGGAGTCCCGGTAGGGGAGGTCCCACAGCACGGTCGCCCGCCTGAGGGCGCTGGTGACGACCTCGGGGTAGGGCTGGTAGGCGCCGAGCACCTCGTCGATCCGGTAGGCCTCGAAGTCGTCGAGGAAGTCCTCCATCCGTTCCTCGGGTATCCGGTCCGCGTACAGGCCGCGGGTGACGGCGGACATTTGGAAGTGGGTCAGAGTGCCGTAGCAGTCGAAGGTGATGAACTTGGGGCGGAAGTCGATCAACGGTCTTCCTCTCTGACTTGCTGAACGTCGGACTGTCTGAGTGTCTGACTCTATGAGCGGTGCGGGCGGGCATGGTCGGTCGGGCGGCTCAGCCGCCGGCAAGCGCCAGCTCGGCGGTCAGCGTGTAGTAGGGGTGCAGCGCGTAGCCGGTGACGCCGGCGTGGGCCACGGTCTCGGTCTCGTGCACCAGGAAGACGTTGACGGCCTGCTCGTGGAGGTCGGCCGCCAGCAGGGCGTAGAGCGCGTAGCGCGCGTCCCGGTCGGCCGTGGAGCGGCCTGGGCGATCAGCTCGTCCACCTCGGGGTCGCATAGCTGGGTGAGGGGGAAGCCGCCGTCGCAGGAGTGCGGGTCGGCGAAGCCGGTGCCCTCGGTGTAGACGGTCAGGGTGAGGTCGAGCGAGCCGGGGTCGACCCCGGCCTCGTCGAACAGCGCGGCCGCGGGGGCGGCGGCCACCGGTTCGGCGCCGGCCGGCGCGAACGGCTCGTCGGGCGCGAAGGGGCCGACGGCCGGCCGCGCGGCGCCGGGGTAGACCGCGTCGCTGATCTCCGCGGTGTCGATGGCGGCCTGGACGGCGCGCCGCACCCGCTCGTCGTCGAAGGGCGCGCGGGCGTTGTTGAGGATCAGCTGCGTGTGTGGGACAGCTCGGCGGTCTCCACGGTGACGCCGTCCAGCTCCTGGAGCGCGTGGAAGCTGGTGATGGGCGTCCTGCGGGAGATCTGGGCCTCGCCGGTCTGGATCTGGGTGGTCCGCAGCGTGGCGTCGGTGACGAACCGCACCTCGCCGCCCCCGTAGGAGGCGTTGCGCTCCAGGCGCACCGACCGCCGCGGCACCTCTCGACGATTGGTGAAGGGACCGGTGCAGGTGGCCTGCGGGGCGGTGGCTGACTCGCCGTAGGCGCCAGGCGCCAGCACCTCGGCGTTGGGGGTGGAGAGCCGCGCGGGCCTCAGAGGGTCGGGCTCGGCGGTGGTGATCCGCAACGTGTCCTCGTCGACGGCCGTCACCCCGGTCACCGTGTCCGGCGAGAACGCCGAGGCGGCCAGCATCGGCTCGATCGAGCCGTCGGCCGCGCCGCACCAGCGTCTCGAGACGGCCGACCATGGAGAGCACGAACGCGTCGTTGGTCTCCAACGCTCAACCGGCCGCCGGCCCGAAGGGCTCGTCGATCACGATGGAGCGCTCGCCCCCGGCGCCATCGCCCCCCACCGGCGCTTCCCATGCCGCAGGCTCCGCGCACCGGGGCCAGTATCACCATTCCGCAGGTCACAGCGCTTTTCGACCGCCCCGGTGCTCGCGGAGGCCGTCGAAGGACGGGCGAACACCGAGGCGATCCCGTGCTGAACTGCGGTTCCGTCGCCGAGCGCTGGCGCTGGCGCTGGATCAGACGAACTCGCTCTTGTAGAAGACCGTCGCCTGCCGCAGACCACGCGAGTTCGAATGGAAGCCGAAGGCCAACCGGGGCGCGCCCGAGACGATCCAGACGGCCATCCCCTGCGGCTCACGCCCGGCCAGCGACTGGCCGGCGTCGGTGACGAACCGGTCCACCACGGTCGACTGGCCCTCGTCGTTGAGGTCAACGGCGGTCAGGTGGGCGTCGCCGCCCACCGCCCCCTCCAGCAGGTACACGTACCGGCCGCAGCCGGCGAACCCCTGGAACGGGTGGTCGGCGCCCCAGGCGCCGCGCGACGGCAGGGCGCGCTCGGCCAGCCGGTGCGCGCTGCCGAGCCGCCCGGCGCGCGCGTCGTCGAGGTCGAACACCACGATCCTCGGCGTGTCCGCGGCCACCTTGAAGCGCACCAGCAAACGGTTGGTCCACGGATCGATGGCCGGCTGCGGCTCGATCATCGGGCCGCCGACCGCCGGCGTGCGGTCCTGGATCGAGGGGTCGTCCGCGGCCAGCGTCGCCCCGTTGGCGAACCGGAACCGGCCGATCCTGGTGCCGTATCCGTCCAGCCCGGTGCGCCACTCCGTCCACAGGTACGCCTCGCCCCGGTAGGGCTCCACGCCGATCTGCACGCCGTGCCCGAAGCCGCGCAGCCGCATCGCCCCCAGCTGGTTCCCCGTGACGTCGGTCCTGGTCACCCACAGGTCGCCGACGCGGGCGGGGTCGGTGTTGGTCGAGTCGTACTGGACGAAGTAGATCTGCTGCCGGTCGTTGTCATAGGCGAACGACTGCAGCACCCAGTTGGCGTGCAGCGAGCGGCGCCAGAACGGGTTGCCGCCGGCCCCCTCGAACCGGAACCGGGGCGAGTCGGGAACGCCCGCCGCCGCCCGGCTCGCGCTGAGCATCCCCGTCGACCCGAGCAGCGCGGTGGCGGCGAGCAGCCCGCCGCCGGCCCGGTGGAATCGCCGACGACTGAGGATGGCGGGGCGCGACGGGGACAACGCGACTCCATGATATCGGTTGGGTAACGGTCAAGTCCCCATCTGATCACGGAAGTCACCTCGTTCACAAGGCTCACAGGGGGAGGTCGGGCGCCGCGGCCGCCCGCGCGCGGCTCAGCCGGCGACCGGCGAGGCCGCCGCCACCCGGCGGGCCTTGCGCCGCGTGACCAGCAGCCCCGTCAACGACAGCGCCCAGAACGGGTACTGCACCAACCACGCGAGCCGGAACGCGTCGAAGGTGTACCCGCCCGCCGCGTCCAGCACCGCGCCCATCGACACCAGCACCGCGAGCGAGGCCGTGAAGCCGCCCAGGTTCACCATGCTCTGCGCCACGCCGAGCTGGCCCGCCGGATTGGTCGTCCTGGCGATGTCGAAGCCCACCACGGAGCCGGGGCCGCCCGCGGAGAGCACCACGATCAACACCACGAGCAGCCAGAACGGCGCCCGCGTCGGCAGCGCGAGCAGCACCGTCCACACCGCCACCGTCGCGCCGAGCACCCCGAGCAGCAGCCAGGAGCGGCGCATCGGATGGCGCGTGGTCAACACCCCGAGCACCGGCCCGATGGCGATGGTGCCCAGCACGAACAGGGTCAGCAGCCCGCTGGCCGCGGACGCCGAGAGGCCCTGCGCGGACACCAGGTACGGCACGCCCCACAGCAGCGAGAACGCCATCATCGAGAACTGGGTCGCCATGTGGCCGAAGAAGCCGAGCCGGGTGCCGGGGCGACGCCAGATCTCGCCCAACTGCCCGAGGACGGCCCGCGCCGGTACGCCCCCGCGCGCCGGCCGCGACCCGGGCGGCGCGTCCCGCAGCACGGCGAGCGCGAGCATCGCGCCCAGCAGGCTCAGGCTCGCGGCCGAGCCGAAGGCCACGGACCAGCCGGCCGCGCGCAGCAGCGCGAGGAACGGCAGCGCGGACAGGATCTGCCCCAACTGGCCGAGGATCGTGGTCAGCTGGGTCACCAGCGGCACCCGGTGGGCCGGGAACCAGCGCGGCAGCAGCGCGAGCACCGACACGAACATCAGCCCGTCGCCCATGCCGACGACGACCCGGGCCAGGATCGCGGTGGTCAGGTCGCCCGCGAAGGCCAGCAGGAACTGCCCTGCCGCCGCGACCGTGCCGCTGACGCAGACCGTCACCCGCGCGCCCCACCTGTCCACCAGCAGGCCGGCCGGTATCTGCATCGACACGTAGACGATGACCTGCACGAAGACGAAGGTGGACAGCTGGGTGGGGGAGACCGCGAAGTGCTCGGCGGCCTCGAGGCCCGAGACCCCGAGCGTCGTCCGCTGCATGATGGAGAACACGTAGGCCAGCACGCCGACGGCCCAGATGGCGTAGGAACGCCGGGTGGGGAGGGTGGCTCCGGCCGATCTCTCCCCGATCCGCTCCGCCGTCCCAGCCCGCACCCTCTCCACGGTCGTCAAGGATGCAAGCAGGCCTCGGCGGCGACCAAATCGACGGCGGGCGTCGTGACCGATCTCACCGGATATCGGAGGATGGGCACGTGCCGATCGGGGGCGTACCGCGCGTTTGGCCGGCCGTCGGCGCCGGGCGCCATGATGGGGACCATGACCCCAGTGACGCCAGCGGCGGAAGCGCCCGTTCTGATGGTTCTCAACGGCCCCAACCTCAACCTGCTCGGCACCCGGCAGCCCGAGATCTACGGCGCCGACACCCTGGCCGACGTGGAGCGGCTGTGCGGCGAGACAGCGGCCAGGCACGGCGCGACCGTCGACTGCCGGCAGAGCAACCACGAGGGCCAACTCGTCGACTGGATCCACGAGGCGCGCCAGAGCCACGCCGCCATCGTCATCAACCCCGCCGCCTACTCGCACACCTCGGTCGCGCTGCTCGACGCGCTGGCCACCTGCGACGGGCTACCCGTCATCGAGGTGCACATCTCCAACATCCACCGCCGCGAGCCGTTCCGCCACCACTCCTACGTCTCCGCGGCCGCCACCGCCGTCATCGCCGGCTGCGGCGTCCACGGCTACGCCCTCGCCGTCGAGCACGCCTGCCGGCTGCTGACCACTGGCTGACCTGCCGTGCCGTCAGGAAACGGGGCGGCCCCTGACGCCGCCGGGAGCTGTACCATCGGCGGACCTCGCCTGGCGTCCCGCTGATGGCAGCCGTGCATGGCGGAACTCGCGCGCCTGGCGATACCGTTTCCATAGGTATGAGCGGAATTGCGACCTTCGCTGGCCTGCTCCTGACGGCGCGATGGTGAGGATGAGCGGGATGGAAGGACCGGGCGTCGGCGTCCCCGCGGCGGACACCGTCTCGGCGGCGGTGGACGGCGGCGGTGTCATCCGGGCCTGGAGCCCGGGCGCCGAGCGGCTGCTCGGGCACGCCGCCACCGACGTCGTCGGCCGGCCGGCCGGCATCCTGCTCGACCAGGCCCCGCCACCCGGCGCGCCGGGCCCCGAAGGCTGGCGCGGCACGCTGCGGCTGCGGCACCGCGAGGGGCACGTCATCGAGGCCGAGGTCGCGGCCAGCCCGATCCAGGACGGCGGCGACGAGCCACGCTGGCTGCTGCTCGCCACCGCGGCGCGGCCGAGCGCCGATCAGTTGACGCTGCTCGGCTGGGCCCACGAGCAGGCCGGCGAGTCGCTGGCGCTCTACGACCCCGAGGGCCGTCTCATCTGGGGAAACGCCACGGTCCGGGGCCACATCGGGCTGAGCGCCGAGGAGATGAGCGGCCCTCCGCTCGACCGGCTCTTCGCCCCGGGCGGCGACCACGCGGAGAGCCGCTTCGCCCAGCCGAGCTCCCGCGAAGGCGAGGCCATCAGGGAGTACGTCGAGCGGATACGCCGCGTGGCACGCGAGGGCAGCCACGCTCGATTCGAGACCACCATCGTCACCGCGGACCGGAGGGAGCCCGTCGACTGGTCGGTCAGCCTCTCCCCGGTCCGTGACCCGGCTTCGGGGGTCATCCGGGCCGTCTACGCCGTGGGCACGGACATCACGGAGCAGGTCCGCGCCCGCGAGCGTCTCGTACTGCTCAAGGAGGCCGGCGACCGCATCGGCGGCACCCTCGACGTCACCGCCACCGCCCAGGAGCTCGCCGACACGCTCGCGCCCCACCTCTGCGACCTGGCCATCGTCGACCTGCTGCCGCAGGTGGCCACCGGCGGCGAGCCCACCGCGGCCGCCGAGCGCGGCGGCCACACCATGCACCGCGCCGCCCAGCGCTCCATCCGCGAGGGCGTCCCGGAGGCCGCGCTGTCGGTCGGCCGGCTCGAGCGGTACCCGGAGTACTCACCGCCCGCCCGCGCCCTGGCCACCGGCAGCGCGGTGCTCAGCGACCTCGGCGATCCCGACTTCGAGCGCTGGCTGCACGAGGACCCCGTGCGCCACGCCCGCACCGAGGCCTACGGCTTCCACACCATGATGACCGTCCCGCTGCGCGCCCGAGGCATCGTGCTCGGCATCGCCCGGCTGCTGCGGGCGCGCCCCGAGCCGTTCGTCGGCGACGACCTGCTGCTCGCCGAGGAGCTGTGCGCCCGCGCCGCCGTCAGCATCGACAACGCCCGCCACTACGCCAGGGAACGCGGCACCGCCCTGGCGCTCCAGCGCAGCCTGCTGCCCCGTCAGCTCCAGGGCCAGATCGCGGTGGACGTCGCCTCCCGCTACCGGCCGGCCGCCGGGCGGATGGGAGTCGGCGGCGACTGGTTCGACGTCGTGCCGCTCTCCGGCACTCGGGTCGCCCTGGTCATCGGGGACGTGGTCGGCCACGGCGTGCACGCCTCGGCCACCATGGGCCGGCTGCGCACCGCCGTGCGCACCCTGGCCGACGTCGACCTGCCGCCCGACGAGCTGCTCACCCATCTGGACGACCTCGTCTCGCACCTCGCCGAGCAGGAGGAGGCCGCCGACCCGTCAGCGGCGGCCATCGGCGAGGTCGGCGCCACCTGCCTGTACGCGGTCTACGACCCGGTCTCGCGGATCTGCGCCATGGCGAGCGCCGGCCACCCGCCGCCCGTCATCACCGGGCCAGACGGCACCGCCGTCCCGGTCGACATCAGCCCGGGGCCGCCGCTCGGCGTCGGCGGCCTGCCCTTCGAGGCCACCCAGGTGGTGCTGCCCGAGGGCAGCCTGGTCGCGCTCAGCACCAACGGCCTCATCGCCCCGCGCGGCCGGGCCATCGAGCAGGGGCAGCGGCTGCTGCACGAGGCGCTGGCCGAGCCGGCCGGCAGCTTGGACGAGATCTGCGACCGCGCCCTGGGCGAGCTGCTGCCCGAGCGGCAGACCGACGACGCGGCGCTGCTGCTGGCCAGGACCAGGGCGCTCGACGCGCGGCACGTCGTGACACTCGACCTGGCGGCCGAGCCGGCGCTGGTCGCCACCGCGCGCAAGGCCGCCGCCGACCAACTGGTCGCCTGGGACCTCACCGAGGCCGCGTTCGTCACCGAGCTGGTGGTCAGCGAGCTGGTGACCAACGCCATCCGACACGCCGAACCCCCCATTCAGCTACGGCTGTTGCGCGGCGAGACCTCGTTGATCATCGAGGTCTCCGACGGCAGCGGCACCGCTCCGCACCTGCGCCGGGCCCGCACCTACGACGAGGGCGGGCGCGGCCTGCTGCTGGTCGCCCAGCTCACCCAGCAGTGGGGCACCCGGCAGACCGCGAGCGGCAAGACCATCTGGGCCGAGCAGCAGCTCCCCGGCGGCCAGGGCTAAACCACGTCGTCGCCGGCCGTGGGCCGAGCCGCGGCCAGCCGGGACCGCCAGGACAGGCCCTAGTCGACCGGCGGCGCCGCGCGTTCCACCAGGTGCCAGACCCGCTCGACGGAGTCCAGGGCGCGCGCCTCGTCGGCGAGCGCCAAGCAGTCGGCGTGCCGCAGCCCGCGCACCCTGGCCCGCACCGCGTCCAGCGCGCCGGGCGTCACCGACAGCACGTCGCAGCCGAGCCCGACGAGCAGCGGTACGAGCAGCGGATCGGCAGCGGCGTCGCCGCAGACCGAGACCGGCCGCCCGTGCCGGCGTCCGGCCTCTGCCACCTCGCCGATGGCCCGCAGCACCGTCGGGTGGGCGGCGAGCGCCGGGGTGGCCGCCGGGTCCCTGCGGTCCACGCCGAGCAGCTGGCACGTCAGATCGTTGCTGCCGATGGAGAGGAACGCCGCCTCGCGGGCCAGTTCGTCGACCGAGGCCACCGCCTCGGCCAGCTCCACCATCACGCCGAGCGGCGGCGCCGCCACGCCGAGCTCGGCGGCGGCCGCGTTGAGCAGCTCGTGACAGGCGGCGAGCTCCCGGGGCGAGGCCACCATCGGGATCATGATCCGCAGGTCGGCACCGGCGGCGCCGGCGGCGGCCAGCAGCGCCCTGAACTGGTCGGCGAACGCCTCGGGCGCGGCCAGCATCAGCGGCAGCCCACGCCCGATGTGGCCGCCGGGGTTGTTCGCCGCGAGGAACGGCGGCAGCTTGTCGTCGGCGAAGTCCAGCGTGCGCACCACCACCGGCCGGCCGGCGAGCGCCCGCAACACCGGCGCCACGGCGGCCACGTGCTGCTCGCGGCTCGGCCAGGCCGCGGCGTCGAGGAACGGCAGCTCGGTGCGGAGCAGGCCGACGCCCTCCGCGTTGGCCGCCAGGGCGCCTCGCGCGTCGTCGGCGGTGGCCACGTTGGCGCGCAGCACCATCGGGTGGCCGTCCACCGTCTCCGCCGGCAGGTGCCGGCCGGCGGCCAGCGCGGCGCGCCGCTCGCGCGCCGTGGCGAGCGCGGCCAGCGCGGCGGCCCGCTCGTCGGCGGCCGGGTGGGCGGTGGCCGCCGGGGTGCCGTTGGTCCCGCCGTCGACCAGGATCTCGAGGCCGTCGGGGAGGTCGAGCAGCCCGGGGTCGGCGGCGAGCAGCAGCGGGATGCCGAGCGAGCGGGCGACGATGGCGGCGTGCGAGTTCGGGCCGCCGGCGAGGGTGACGGCCGCGCCGACGGTGCGGCCCGGCTCGAGCAGGTCGGCGGCGCCGATCTCCCGGGCCGCGAGCACCAGCGGGCCGTCAGGCGCGTCCGACTCGGGCGCGCGCTCGCCGGCAAGCCAGGCCAGCGCCCGGCGGCCCACCTGCCGGATGTCGGCGGCGCGCTCCGCGAGCACCGGGTCGTCGAGCGCGGCCATCGCGTCGGCGTACCGGGTGACGGTCTCGTCGAGCGCCCTGGCCGGCGGTAGGCCGGCGGCGGCCAGGGCCACGGCGCCGGCCCGCAACTCCGGGTCGCCGGCGATCTGGCCGCCGACCTCCATGATGTCGGCCTGTTCGGGGCGCCCCTGGCCGCGCAGCGTCTCGGCGAGCGCGGCCAGCCGCGCGGCGACCGCGTCGAGCGCGGCGCCGATCAGCGCCTCGGGGTCGCCGGCGGGGGCGGCGTCGAGGTCGAGCGGGCGGTCGGTGCGCAGCAGCCGGCCGAGGCCGATGCCGGGCGCGGCGGCCTGTCCTGGGAAGCGCAGGGGGGCGGTGGTGGCGGTCATCGCGTGGTCTCCGATCGGGCGGCCGCGTCCGCCAGGGCGCGGAAGAGCAGGGCCGTCGAGGCGGCGCCCGGGTCCTGGTGGCCGACGCTGCGCGGGCCCAGGTAGGCGGCCCGGCCGCGCCTGGCCTGCAGCGGTGTGGTGTCGCGCGCGCCGCGCTCGGCGGCCTCGGCCGCGGCGTCGGCGGCGGCCGCGAGGTCGTCGCCGGCCGCGGTGCGGTGTGCGAACGCGTCCACGGCGGGCGCGAAGGCGTCGATCATGGTCTTGTCGCCGGGCGCAGCGGCGCCCAGCTCGCGGGCCGCGTCCAGCGCCTCGGCGAGCGCCGTGGCCAGGTCGGTGCCCGGGGTGGCGAGCGCGCGGCCGAGCGCCCGGAAGGCGCTGCCGTAGAGCGGGCCGGCCGCCCCGCCCACGCCGCTGACCAGGAGGTGGCCGGTGGCGGTCAGCAGGTCGGCGGCCGAGGCCGGCGGCCGGTCGTCGAGGGCGACGAGCACCGCGGCGAAGCCGCGGCGCATGTTGGCGCCGTGGTCGGCGTCGCCGATGGCCGAGTCGAGCTGCGTGAGCCGCTCCTCGTGCTCGGTCACGGCCGCGGCGACGGCCCGCACCCAGGACAGTGCGAGATCGGTGTCCACGGGGTCTCCCAACTCCCTAGGCGCCGGGCTCCGCAGAGGCCCGAAGAGGGTTCGTCATCGCTGAACGTTGATCGGAAGTTAAGCACGCGTTCCGGGCGTGTCAAGCGGCGGGCGTCGGTGTCGGCACGGTGGGCGGCGCGCTCGGGCCCCGCCCCTGGCCGGGACCGGGCGCGCGGGCGGCGCCGCGCGGGGCGCCGAGATCGCGCGAGAGGTTGCGCGCCGTCTCGCGCACCGCCACCGCGAGCTCCTGCCTGGCCGGCTCGGCGAGCAGCCGCTCGACCGGGCCCACCACGCCGATCGCGCCGGCCACCTCGCCGCCGCGCCCGAACACCGGGGCGGCGATCCCGGCGTCGCCGAGCGCCGACTCCTGGTCCTCGAGCGTGTAGCCGGTGGTCAGCGCCGTGTCGAGCTGGGCGCGCAGCGCCTCCGGGTCGGTCAGGCTGGCCCCGGTGAGCACCCCGAGCTGTCCCGCGAGCAGCCGCTCGCGCGCCTCATCCGGGGCCCAGGCCACCATCGCCTTGCCCAGGGCGCAGGTGTTCCACGGGATGCTGGCGCCGACCTCCAGTATCTGCACGGCGCCGGCCGGCCGGAACGCGTGGTGCACCACCAGGACGTGGTCACCGGTGAGCACGGCCACCCACACGGCCTCGCCGGCCCGTGAGGCCAGCAGGTCGGCCCAGGTCAGCGAACGGGTGCGCAGCTCCTGGGTGTCCAGGTAGGCGTTGCCGAGCAGCAGCAGGTCGGGGCCGAGCAGGTACTTGGAGCTCTCCCGGTCCTGGGTGACCATGCCCTCGGCCTCCAGCGTGCGCAGCAGCGCGTGCGCCGTGGGCTTGGCGACGCCGAGGCGGTCGGCGAGCTCGGTGACGCCGAGCCTGGGTCCCGCCGTGGCCAGTTCCCGCAGGATCTGGACCGCCCGCCGCACCGCCTGGACCATGGCCACTCCCTCGTTCCCCTGAGTCCGCACGTGTTCCGTGGGCGTTCAGTATTGCTGAATGACGTTCCGGTATCTACCATCGGCGTTCATGGGCGCACCCGTCGGCATGGTACTCGCGCCGCCCACGGGGTCGACCTCCCGTCCTCAGCACGCAGCCCCAAGGAGGCACGCCGTGTCGGCACGTTTCGAGACCACCGTGGTCCTGCCAGCCAACCTGCACGCCCGCCCCGCCGGCCAGCTCACCAAGGCCGCCGCCGGCTTCCAGAGCACCGTCGAGCTCGACCACGCCGGCCGCACCGTCAACGCGGCCAGCGTGCTGGGCGTCATGGGCCTTGGCGCCACCGCCGGCGCCTCCATCACGGTCCGCGCCACCGGTGAGGACGCCGACGAGGCCGGCAAGGCGATAGCGGAGATCCTCGCGACCGCCGAGTGACCGCCTCGGTGGCCGGGACCGGTCAGGGCTGGCCCTGCCGCCAGCCCAGCTTGATGAGCAGGTTCCTGGCGTCCTCGGCCACCTTCTCATCGGCCACCACGTCGTAGCGGGCCGCCACGATCTGGCTGCGCGAGGAGAAGTCCCGACGCCCCCTGCCGACGGCGTGCGAGACGAAGCCGAAGATCGCGCCGAAGACGAGGCCGTAGACCAGCCCGGCCGCGATCAGCACCAGCACGTGGTGCTCGTTGGCGCTGAACGCCGTCAGGAAGAGGCCGACCAGCAGGCCGAACCAGGCGCCGGTGGCCATCCCGGCCAGCGTCGCTCGGGCCAGGGTGAGCCGGCCGAGCACGGTCTCCACCATCCGCAGGTCGTTGCCGATGATCGCGGTGTGCTCCACCGGGAAGTGGTTGTCGGAGAGGAAGTCGACCGCGTGCTGCGCGCCCTCGTAGTTCGGGTACGTGCCGACGACCGGCCGGTCGACCGCCGGAGGCTGGGTCATGGCGGGCTCCCTTCCTGGCTCACCCCACCAGCGTGCGACCGCCCCCGCGCCCCCGCAACGCGAGCCCCGACCGGGACCCGGACGGCCGGTGGCCTCGGACCTGTCTGACAACCCCCCGGCGGGCTTACGACGCGCCCTCAGCCATGGGCCCCCGGACGGACTCCGGGGGAGGCTGGGAGGTACCCCCAGGCATCCCGGCTGGCGGCGTTGCCCCACGCCGCGGAGCGGCATATCGACGCTGCGCGCGAGTACGGCCAAGTGCGAGCTGCGCGGTGTCCGACCTGTCGCTCCGCGACGTGGAGCGCGTTGCCAGCGAATGGGGGCACCTCCCAGCCGCCAGGCTGGGGGAGCTATCCGCCGCTCGCTGATCCACCGGGGGGTGTCAGACAGGCCCTAGGATGGGCCGCGTGACATGGCAGCGATACCCCCACCCGGCATGGCGCGTGCCGCGCTGGGCCGCAGGGCCGCTGACCGTGTTCGCCCTGCTCGCCGGCCTCGTCGCGATGCACGGCATCGGCCCCTGGCCGGCCGTCCCCGCCGCCCCGACACACCAGTCGGAGATGGCCGCAGCCGACGGCATGTCGGTCACGGCCGAGCGGCTCTGTCACGGCTCCGGCGGTCATCCGGAGCACGCCGACCCGGCCTGCGCCGCGGCCGCCGTGGGTGGCGCGCCCGGGCCGCAGGCGCCCGAGCTTTCGCCGCTCGCGGTCGCAGACGCCACCCGGGCCGGCGTTCCCGGTCCCGGACCGGCCCACGACCTGGGCGGCCGGGCCCCGCCCTCGCTCAACCAGCTGCAACTCCTCCGCATATAAGGGCGCTCCCGGCGGCCACTCCGGCCGCCGGGTCTGGCATGCCCTTTCCCACGCATTCGCACAGGAGTTGCACCACCATGACCGCACACCGTTCCCCCCTGCGTGCCCGGCTGCGGCGCGCCGCGGCCCTGTCCGTCGCCGGCCTGGCGGCCACCGTCGTCCTCGTCGCCTGTGGCGACGAGGACGGTTCGGACGCCGGCCACTCCGCCGGCCACGACCGAAGCGAGAGCCGGTCGCCGTCGGCCGAGCCGACGGAGTCCGGGCAGTCCGAGTCCGAGCCGGGAGCCGAGTGGAACGACGCCGACGTGGCGTTCGCCCAGGGGATGATCCCGCACCACCGCCAAGCTGTGGAGATGGCCGAGCTCGCCGCCTCCCGCGCCGAGTCGGCCGAGGTCGTCGGCCTGGCCGAGGCGATCGAGGCCGCCCAGGCGCCCGAGATCGCGACGCTCAGTGAGTGGCTGACCGGCTGGGGCGAGGACGTCCCGGCGGAGGACGAGGACCACTCGGGCCACGACATGGCCGGGATGATGTCGCCCGACGACATGACCGCCCTTGAGCAGTCGAGCGGCGCCGAGTTCGACGCGGCGTTCCTGCGGATGATGATCGAGCACCACGAGGGCGCGGTCGAGATGGCCGAGACCGAGCGGGCCAACGGGGCCTACCAGCCCGCGCTCGACATGGCCGGGGAGATCATCGCCACCCAGAGCGACGAGATCACCCGCATGAACGAGCTGATCGACGCGGCGTAGCGCGTAGCGCTGCGCGCTGCGCTGCACGACGGCGGCGCTGCGCGTCGGGTTGCGGCACTGGGCGCGAGGGGGCGGGCGACAGCCGGGCCCGCGGCGGCTCCGCCGCCGGACGCCCCGGTGCCGGGGCGCTCCGCGCGGTGTCCCGCCCTCTCACGCCTTCTGCGGGGCTGGGCGCCGGGTTTCCGCC
>NZ_SMKC01000700.1 GCF_004348315.1 Streptomyces sp. 8K308
GACTATGCCTGGGGAAACCGGCGGGGGTCTGGCGGTTCGGTGCGCGCCGCCGATGGCGCTCGGGCCTGGGGGATGCGGTGAGTGGGGGCTGGTCGTCGACGTGACGTTCGTTCTATGCCCCGTGCAAGTTTCGGCGAGTTCCGGTTGCGCGTGCTGGACGGGGGCGCACTTGGTGTGCTTGGCGCCCCTACGACGTCCTGCCGCCCTTGGCTCGGCGGTCGGCCTCGCTCTGGGCGTTCGCCTCCCGTAGGCGTTGCTCCAGTTCCGGGCGGCGATCCGGGCCGGACTGCGGTTGTGGGGTGTTGGTCTGGGGGTGGGAGTTCTGTGAGCTCATCGACCGCACCTCCTCGTCCTCATGCGGCAGGGCGGGCGGCCGGTCGCGCAGACC
>NZ_SMKC01000078.1 GCF_004348315.1 Streptomyces sp. 8K308
CCCTCGCGCGGGGGTGGGCCTGCGGCCCGGGCTCGCGCGCGGCCGGGCCGCACCCGGCACCGCCAGGCCGAGCGAGATCGCCGATCCGGCGACTCCTGGCGGCTGAGCATCCGCGACTGACTCACACCCGGCGCGGTGGCCACACGCTCAAAAACGCTTCTGACCAGCGGGAACAGCGAACTGGGACGGGAGTACCAGGCTGCGACGATGGAACGCATAACCGACGTGCCCGAGAGTCTCGTCCGGCCTGCGGGTCCGGTCCAGGCGAATGACTACGACAGCTTCGCCGCGGCGTACTCGGCGGAAAACGAGAACAACATCCTGAACGCGTACTACGAGCGGCCCGCGATGTTGGCCCTCGCCGGAGACGTGGCCGGCCGTCGGATCCTGGACGCCGGCTGCGGCTCGGGCCCCCTGTCCGCCGCACTGCGCGACCGCGGTGCGGTCGTCACCGGGATCGACGCCAGCGCCGGGATGCTGGCGCTGGCGAGGCGGCGGCTCGGTGACGGCGCGGCCCCGCACGTGGTCGACCTGAACGGCCGCCTGCCGTTCGCCGACGGTGCGTTCGACGACGTGGTCGCGTCGCTGGTGCTGCACTACCTGGAGGACTGGGGGCCGACGCTGGCCGAGTTGCGGCGAGTGCTCAGGCCCGGTGGCCGACTGATCGCGTCGGTGCAGCACCCTTTCGTGGACTACGCGATCCAGGAGCCTCGGCCCAACTACCACGCGACCACCAGCTATACCGATGAATGGACGTTCAACGGACGGTCCTTCCCGATGAGGTTCTGGCGCAGGCCGTTGCACGCGATGACCGATGCCTTCACCACCGCTGGCTTCCGCCTTGCCGTCATCAGCGAGCCGCAACCCGATCCGGCCGCCCGTGAGCTGTTCCCCGACGACTTCCATGACCTCTCGACCAAAATCTGCTTCCTGTTCTTCGTCGTCGAGGTACCGCCCTCGGCTGGGGGCTCGGACGGCTAGTCAGGCCGCGGTCGTGAGCAACAGGCCGGTGTCACTCATCGCCCGGGGCCCCTCTCGGCGAGAGGACGGTCACCACGGATGAGTCGTCGCGGGCGCCGAGGCCGGCGCGCTCGCCCAGCAGGTAGAGCTGCTCGGCCGCGGCGGCCAGCGGCACCGGTACGTGGGCCGACTTGGCGATGCCGGTCACGATTCCCATGTCCTTGACGAAGATGTCGAGACGCGACCTCACCTCGGGGTCGCGGCCCTCGGCGTAGGTCTCGACCATGCGTGGGCCCCGGTCGGCGAACATGAACGAGCCGGCGGCGCCGTGCCGCAGGCTCTCCACCACGGTGGCCGGGTCGAGGCCGAGCCCGCGGGCGAGCGCGATGGCCTCGGCGGCGGCGGCGATGTGCACGCCGGCGAGGAGCTGGTTGATGGCCTTGAGCGCCTGCCCGTCGCCGGGGCGCGGGCCGACCACGGTGAGCGTGGAGGCCAGCAGGTCGAGGGCCGGGCGGGCGGCGTCGAGCGCCGCCTCGGGGCCGCCGACGACGATGAGCAGGTCGCCCTCGCCGGCGCGCACCGGGCCGCCGCTGACCGGCGCGTCCACGGTCAGCGCGCTGGCCTCCGCCAGCCGCTCCGCGGTCTCCCGGGCCGCGTCCGGGCCGACCGTGCTGGTGAGGATGACGACGGCGCCGGGACGCAGCGTGGCGGCGGCGCCGTCGGGGCCGAACAGCGCGGCGTCGAGTTGGTCGCGGTCGCGGACCGCGACCAGCACGAGGTCGGCGTCGCGGGCGGCGTCGGCGGGGGAGGCGGCGTCCCGGGCGCCGTCGCCGGCCAGCAGGGCGCGGCGGTCGCCGGCGACGTCGTAGACGCTGACGGGCAGTCGGGTGACGAGCCGGCGGGCCATGGGCAGGCCCATGGCGCCCAGGCCGAGCACGGCGACGCGAGGGGTGGCAGAGTGCATGACGGTCCTCCAGAAGGTGGGAGTGACGGTTCAGGAGGCGGGGGAGAGCCGGCGGATGACGCGCAGCGCCGCGTCGGTGACCGCGTCGCGTCCAGCCGCCCAGACGGCGACGGCGTCGGAGCCCGGCAGGGCGTCGGGCAGCCGGTCGCGGACGGCGGTCAGATAGGCGCGGCGCAGCTCGGCGTTGACGTTGACCTTGGCGACGCCGCGGGCGAGCGCGCCGCGCAGCTCCTCCTCGGGGAGGCCGCTCGCGCCGTGCAGCACCAGCGGCACGGGCACGGCGCGGTGGATGGCGGCGAGGCGGTCGAGGTCGAGGCGGACCGGTTCGCTGGTGAAGCCGTGCACGTTGCCGACGGCGACGGCCAGCGCGTCGACGCCGGTGGCGGCGGTGAACTCGGCGGCCTGCTCGGGGTCGGTCATGGCGGCGCCGCGCGCGTCCGCGTCGGTCGACACGTCCTCGTCGCCGGCGATCGCGCCCAACTCGGCCTCGATCCAGGCACCGTGCTCGTGGGCTCGGCGGGCGGCCTCGCGGGTGAGCGCCACGTTCTCCGCGAACGGCAGGTGCGAGCCGTCGACCATCACGGAGGTGTAGCCGGCGCGCAGGCAGGCGGTGATCTCGTCCAGGTCGTGGCTGTGGTCGAGGTGGACGCCGAGCGGCGCGCTGGACGTGGCGGCGGCGTCGAGGGCGAGCCGCATCAGCGCGTCCCGGCCGGCGTGCCTGAAGGGGCTCGAACCGGCCTGGATCAGCGCCGGGCGGCCGGCGGTCTCGGCGGCGGCCGTGATGCCCTGGACGGTCTCCAGGTTGTAGGCGACGAACCCTGGCAGGGCGTGGCCCTCGGCGGCGGCCCGCTTCAGGGCCTCGGTTCCGGACATCAGCACGGGGCGGCGCTCCTGAGCAGGTCGACGGCGTCGGCGAGGGCGTCGTCGGTGCCGACGTTGCCGGCGAAGACGACGTAGGGGGTGTTGGCGGCCGGGCCCGCGACGGGCTGCCAGAGCGAGACGATGCCGGGCAGCAGCGTGCCGCGGGCCCAGGCGCGGTCGATGCCGAGTCCCTCGGTGGCGATGTCGCTCGAGGTGATGCCGCCCTTGGCCACCACGAAGGCGGGCCTGCGGGCGGCGTTGACCTGCCGGACCGTCTCGACCAGGGCCGCCGAGACGCGGCGCGCGATGTCGAGGCTGGCGTCCGCGTCGACGGCGGTGACGAGGGTGCGGCTGGTGTGGATGACGGCGTCGGCGTGTTCGAGGGCGGCGGCCGCGGCGGCGGCGACGTCGGCCACGTGCGTGTCGCGGCGCTCGGCGTCGAGCAGCGTGCCGACCTCGAGTTCGAACTCGGCGATCCCGCCGCGTTGCCGGAGTCGGGCCAACTGCCGTGTGGTGAGGGAGACGTGGGAGCCGATCGCGATCAGCCCGTGCGGTGCGGCGCCGGCCGGCCGGGGCAGCGTGTCCGGGGTGAGCGGGGGCCGGCCGGCCTGTCCCGCGCGGGCCCTGACGAACGAGGGCCCGACCCGGTAGAGGAGTCGGGAGCCGGCCTCCTCGGCCTCGGCGAGGGCGAGCGCCAGGACGCGCAGATCGTCGTCTCGTACGGCGTCCACCACGGCGGTGGCGCCGTCGTGCAGGGTGCGGAGCAGGTCCGCGGTGTGTGTCGGGCCGCCGACGCGCAGGTCGTCGAGGGTGATGGTGAGCACCTCTGCGGCGCGGACGCGGCCCGCGGTCTTCTCCTCGACCCAGTCGGGGAGCGCCGAGCTGCGGTAGCCGAAGGTGGCGTCCCGCGCGAACTCGCTCCCACCGACCGGCAGCAGGCCGCCGTCCACCCGCATCCAGTGCGTGCCGCCGACGGTGAGCCGACCGGCCTCGACGTAGGCGGGGACGAGGATCGTGCCGTCGGCGCCGCCGAGTTCCTCGGCGAGCACGTCGGTCTCCAGCGGGAAGTGGCCGCGCAGGGTGGAGTCGCCGCGACTGGCCAGCACGTAGCGGACGCCGCCCTCCGCCTCGGCGGCGGCGCGCAGCGCCCTGACCACCTGACGGTTGCGCTCGGCCGCGTCGGCGGGGCCGAGGCTGCGGGTGTTGGTGAGGACGAAGAACGCGGTGCCCGGCTGGCGTAGCGCCCAGCGCAGGTCGTCCACGGCCCAGGAGGTGAGGACCGGGACGTCGGCGACGGTCTGGGTGCCGGTGGGGTCGTCGTCCAGTACGACGAGCCGGGGGCCGCCGGCGATCCGGTCCGCGACCTGGGCCGCGGATATCGGGCGCACGGGCGGCAGGCCGCCCAGGACGTCCTGTTCTGGGGTCGGGTGGGGCATGGTGCGGTTCCCGTCGGGGCGTCGGTCAGGGCTGTTCCGGCTTGCTGCGCACGTGGGTGCGCAGGTCGTTCGCGGTCTGGTGCATGTGGGCGTCCATCGCCCGCCTGGCCAGCTCGGGGTCGCCGGTGGCAAGCGCGTCGAGCACGGTCTGGTGGCGGTCGATGGCGTTGGCCCTGATCTGCGGGACGGCCGAGGTCTCCCGGCGGCCCTGGGCCAGCAGCGAGCCGAAGGGCTCGAGGAGCAGCGGGACGAAGAGGTTGCCCGAGGCGCGCAGCACGACGTCGTGGAAGTCGATGTCGGCCTGGACGAACTGCTCGGTGTCGCCGGCCTCGGCGGCCTCCCGCATGGTGGCGAGATGCTCGCTGAGCTCGACCAGGTCGTCCTCGGTCCGGCGGCGGGCGGCGAGCTCGGCGGCGCCGTTCTCGATGAGCCGCCTGGCCTCGATCAGTGCCTCGGAGAGGCCGGCGCCCGTGGAGCGCGAGGCGGCCTTGACCACGGGGGCCAGCGCGGTCCACCGGTCGGGCGGGTTCACGTAGGTACCGCGGCCTCGGACGACGCGTACCACGTTCTGCGCGCGCAGGTGCTTCACGGCCTCCCGCACGGTCAGCCGGCTGACGCCGGCCGCCTCGGCCAGCTCGGCCTCCGGCGGCAGCGTCGACCCGGGCGGGTGGACGCCGTCGACGATGGCGTTGAGCAGCTGCTCGGCGAGATCGTCAGGGATGGACATGACGGGGGCCCTCCGTTGGGCGACGCGGAGACACATCTGACATCAGACGTCTGATCAGCCGCCGAAACCCTGGCACCGGACCGGGGAACGTGTCAAGAGCCCTTCGGTGGCGTCCTGGTTCGACGCGGCGCAGCGGGGCTTCGCGATGGGCGTCCGGCAGGCCGGGCTGCCGCTCGGGGCCGCGCTCGCCTCGGCCTGCTCCCGGCCGCGTGCGGTACGGCGTGAGCGTCCTGACCGCCCTACCAGGGCCGCCTGGCCCACGCCGACCGATGACGCCTCGTGGACACTGGCGCGGCCCGCGCGAAGCGGGCGCGCTAGTGGTCCCGTGGCCGCAGGTGGTCGAGGAACCAGTCGCGGGCGAGTTCCGCCACCTCGGAGAGCGCGCCTGGCTCCTCGAAGAGGTGCGTCGCGCCCGGCACCACCGACAGCCGGCTCTCGCCGCGCAGCGACTCCCGCGCCGAGCGGTTCAGTTCGAGCACCTCCGGGTCGGAGCCGCCGACGATGAGGAGCGTGGGGGCGGTGACGGCGGAGAGGCGGGCGCCGGCCAGGTCGGGCCGGCCGCCGCGGGAGACGACGGCCGTGGCGCGGGAGTCGGGTTCGGCGGCGGCCCAGAGCGCGGCGGCCGCGCCGGTGCTGGCGCCGAAGTAGCCGACCGCCAGGTCGTCCGGCACGGCGTTCGTGGCGTGCCGCAGCCGGGACGCGAGCAGGCCGATGTCGAAGACGTTGGCCCGGTCGGGTTCCTCCCGCGGTGTCAGCAGGTCGAACAGCAGGGTGCCGAGGCCGGCGCCGCTGAGCGCGTCGGCGACGAAGCGGTTGCGCGGGCTGAGCCGGCTGCTGCCGCTGCCGTGGGCGAAGACGACGACGCTCCGCGCGCCCTCGGGGAGCGTCAGCTCGCCGGTCAGCCGCACGCCGTCGCCCGCGTCGATGGTCACCGCGCGACGGTCGCCGCCTCGCAGGCAGGCGACCACCTCGGCGTCGCTGGTCTGCTCGAAGGCCCCGTAGAACTGGCCGACGGCAGCGAACTCGGCCGGCGTCTCGGGGCAGACGAACTCGTCCGCGTCGTCGCCGATCCGCCGGCGCCAGTCGCGCGGCGCGACCGGCACCGCGAGCACCACCCGCTCCGCGCCGCGCGCCCGCGCCGAGCGGCAGGCGGCGCGCGCGGTGGCGCCGGTGGCGATGCCGTCGTCGACGACGACGGCGGTGCGGCCGGTCAGCGAGACGCGTCCGCCGCCGCCCCGGTACTTCCGCGCCCGCCGGTCGAGCTCGACCCGCTCGGCCGCCTCCACCTCGGACAGCTCGGTGTCCGAGACGCGGACGGTGCGCACGACGTCCTCGTTGAGCACCCGTGCGCCGTCCTCGCCGATGGCGCCCATGGCCAGCTCGGGCTGGAACGGCACGCCCAGCTTGCGCACCACGGCGACGTCGAGCGGGGCGCCGAGCGCCTGGGCCGCCTCGGCGGCCACCGGCACCCCGCCTCTGGGGAGCCCGAGGACCACCACGTCCCGATTCCGCAGCCCCGCCAGCTCGCGCGCCAGACGGCGCCCCGCCGCGATCCGGTCGTCGTACAGCATCCCGGTGTCTCCTCCCGGTCGGCGCCCTCCTCCCATGGAACCGCGTTCGGGCGCGTCCGGCATCCGGTCGACCATAAGGGTAACGACTGTTACCCTTATGGATCATGGCCACCACGCACCCCGTCACCGTCCGCGGTGCTGGCCCTTCCTATGGCCCTTCCTATGACCTTTCCTATGACCCCTCCTACGCCCTCTCCTACGTGGACTTCGGCGGCCCCGGCGCGCCGCTGCTCGCGCTGCACGGCCACTTCGGCCGCGCCCGCGGCTGGGCGGCGCTCGCCGCCGAGCTCGCGCCGGCGCACCGCGTGATCGCCCTCGAACAGCGCGCCCACGGCAGCGCCGCGCCCGTCGCCGACGTGCGCCCCGACGCGTACCTCGCCGACGTCGCCGCATTCCTCTCCGGCCACCTCGGCCCGGGGCCGCTGCCGGTGCTCGGCCACTCCATGGGGGGCTCCGTCGCCTACCGGCTCGCCGCCCACCACCCGGAACTGGTGAGCCGCCTCGTCGTCATCGAAGGGCCGGCGAGGAACGAGCCGCCCGTCCTCGACGCCCGCGACTGGCCACGGCGCGCCGCCAGCCTGCGGGAGCTGCGCGCGCTCCTGACCGAGCGGATCGGCCCCTTCGCCGACTACTTCCTGGAGAGCGCGGCCGAACACCCGGACGGCTGGGGGCTGTTGTTCGACCCCGAGACCCTGCTGCGCTCCCAGCGGGCGCTGCTCGGCGACTGGTGGTCGGACTGGCTCGGCTCCGACTGCCCCGCGCTGCTGGTGCACGGCGAGGACTCCACCGTGCTGCCCACGGCGCAGGCGAAGGAGATGGCGGCGCGCCGCCCCGACACCCGGCTCGCGGCCTTCCCCGGCCGCGGCCACTGGGTGCACGACGAGGACCCGGCCGGCGTCGCCGCGGCGATCCGCGCGTTCCTGAGGGGCTGAGCGCGTGCCGAGGACCGCCGATCCCGCGCGGCGCCAGCGGCTCGTCGACGACGTCATCGAGCGGCTCGCCGAGACCGGCGTCGCCGCGTTCTCGCTGCGCACCCTGGCCGCCGCCCTCGGCCGCTCGACCCGGGTGCTCACCCACCACTTCGCGGACAAGGACGCCCTGCTGCGCGCCGTCCTCGACCGGCTCGACGAGCGGCAGCACCAGGCCCTGGCCGCCACCCCCGGCTGGGCCGACCCGGCCGTCGGCATCGGCGCGATCGTCCGGGACGCCTGGGACCGGCACCTCGGCGAGGACGAACTGCCGAGGACCCGCCTTGTCCAGGAGATCGAGGGGCTGGCGGCCGCCGGCCGGCTCACCGGGCACCCGCCCGCCTTCGTCGCCGGCCGCGCCCGCTTCGTCGCCCGCGCGCTCGAACTGCGCGGCCTCGACCCGGTGGACGCCCTGGTCAGGGCCACCCTCCTCAACAACGCCTACGCGGGCCTCCAGGCCGACCTGCTCATCACCGGGGAGCGCGAGCGCGTCACGGCCGCGCTCGACGACCTCTGCCGGCTCGCCGACTCCTGGACCGGGCCCCGGGCGTAGCCGCCGCAGCGTCAGCCGGGCCGGTCAGGCCCTCTCGTAATCCACGCGGATCGCCAGGTCGTTGTCGACCGTGTAGTACGGCTGGACGGTCGCCTCCGCCAGCTTCGACGCCGGGTAGACGAACACCGCCTTCTTGTCGGCGATGTCGTCGAGCAGCCGCGCCACCCGCACCCGGGGTGCCTTGGTCGCCGGGCGGACGGTGACGTCCCAGAAGGCCGTCTGGCCCTCCGCCGCCACGCCGAGCAGCTCCGCGTACGGCACGGTGAACGAGAACGCCCCGGCGCCCTCGTCGCGCAACTCGGCCTTCCGGACGGGGCCCTTCTTGCCGCCGCCGCGCAGCTTCACCACCGCCGCGGCGCCGCGGCGGAGCTCCGCGCCGACCAGCCGCGCCCGCACCGTCATCGAGCCCTCGGGCGACACCGTGATCGGGCCCGCCTCGGCCAGCGCCGGCCGCAGCCAGGCGCGGACGGCGAACCAGCCGTCCTTGGTGCGGTACGGCACCCGCACCGCCAACGGGCCGTCGACGGCCGCCGGTTCCTGGTCAAGCAGCGCGCGCAAATCCCGCACGCCGGGCGCCACGCGCCGCCACTCCCCGTCCGACGCGACCCGCAGGTAGAGGTCCCACCGACCCTCGGCGAGCACCGGTTCGGCACCGAGCACCGCGCGCCAACGGCCGTCCGCGCCCGCCGACTCCACCGGCAGCGCGTGCCGTGTCGGCTCGCCGTCCTTCGTCCGCAGCCGCAGCTCAAGGCTCGGCGGCGCCGTCAGCGGCGGCAGCGCCAGGTCCAGCGTCAGCACCCCGTCGGCCGTCACCCGGCAGTCCGCGTGCGGGGTCTCCTCAAGCACCCCGGTCGCCGTCTCGCTCATCGCCGCACCTTCCGCAGACCCCGCACCGTGGTGATGGCCGCCGCCATCGCCAGGTCCCGCACCGTGTGCGCCACGTGCACCGGGGCCGGCACCAGGAACCGCAGCCTGCCGCGCACCGAACGCCTGCGCTCGAGCAGCTCCTCGAAGAGGCCCTCGGCCTGTACCACCACCGGCACCGGGTCGTAGCGCCGCGAGTTCTCCAGGGCGGCGGCACGCATCCGGTGCCGCAGCTCGTCGTCCCTGATCAGGTCGAGCAGCGCCCCGGCCAGCGCCTCCTCGTCGCCCACCGGCACGAGACGGCCGTCCTCGCCGTCCCTGATGATCTCGGCGGGGCCGTACTCGCAGTCGGTGCTGACCACCGGCAGGCCGCTGCGCATCGCCTCCACGATCGTCATCCCGAACGGCTCGAAGCTCGAGGTGACCGTCGCGATCGAGGCCTTGACCCACTCGCCGTCCATCGGCGTCGCCTTGCCCATCAGGAAGGCGTTGTTGTAGAGCCCGAGCTCGTTGATCAGCTCGCGCAGCGGCTCCTCCTGGTCGCCTCTGCCGTAGATCCGCAGCTGCCAGTCGGGCCGCTCGGCCGCCACGCGCGCGAAGGCGCGCACCAGCAGCTCGTGCCGCTTGGAGCGCACGAGACGGCCGGCCGCCACCACGATCTTCGCGTTGCCGTCGGCCGGCGGGATCCCCGGCTCGGGAATGCTGTTGGGCAGCGCCATCAGCCGCACCCCGGGCAGCCGCATCCGGGTCCGGTAGGCGTCGGCGTCCGCCTCGGTGACGGTGGTGATCCCGTCGAGCCGCGGGTAGGCCCTGCGCAACTCGTTGCGCAGCGCCGGCGGATGGGTCTTCAGCGTCAGATGCTCCTGCCCGATCCGCACCGCGGAGCGCGGGCCCTGCAGCGCCAGGTGCACGTTCAGGCCGGGGCGGGTGCCGATGACGACGTCCGAGGTGAGCGACGCCAGGCACTCCTCGATCCGCTCGTCCGTCAGCTCGCTGTACTGCCCGTAGCGGTACTCCGAGGCGGGGAACACCCGGGCGGGTCGCACGTGCCGCGGGTGCTCCTTCTCCGTGCGCAGGTCGACGAGGTGCCGCATCCGAACCCGCTCGTCGAGGGCGAAGTTGGGCACCTTCCGGTGCCGGAACACCGAGATGATCTCGACGTCGTGCCGCTCGGCCAGCGCCTCGGCGAGGTTGAACGTGGTCTTGATGGTTCCCCCGATCCCATAACCGTTATGGAGGAGGAAGGAGATCTTCATGCCGACATAGACCTTCAGGGGGTGACGCGTGGTTGCGCGCCATCGGATGGAACGTGAGTCGTGTCAGCCCTCCTCGCGGTCGGATCGTCGGGCCGATCGTCGAGTGACGGCAGGTCAAGCGACTGTTCGAGCTCGCGGATTCGCCGCTGGAGTTGCTGGGCGCGGCGCTCGCGCTCGTGGTCGGTCGGTCGCGGACGCGCGGTGATCACGAAGGTGGCGCAGCGGTAGACACAGTACCCCGGCACGGTCACCGGCCACGCGATTCCGAAGAGCAACGCGCCCGTGGCGGCGCTCGACCTGTCGTGGCTCTCGAAGCTCTCCACCGGGTCCTGGTCGTGGTGCCACAGGGGCTCCTGTTCGATCAGCCGGGCTCGTTGCACGGCGAAGGCGGCGCGGGCGGCGGCCAGGGAACAGAGGGTGTAGCCGATCATGCCCGCCACCAGGCACCAGGCGTACATGTCGCGATCCTTTCCGGGACTTGGTCGTCGGTCCGATCGCCCGATGTCGCCCTTGGCGGCGCCCGGGCTTCTGAACTCCTGCACGTACCCGACGCAACGCGCCGAAAACGGCGCACATCGCCGAAATCGTTTCAGGAGTCGAGATAGCGCAGCACGGCGAGCACCCGGCGGCTGTAGCCGGTGCCGCCGTGCAGCTCCAGCTTGTCGAAGATCGCGTTGATGTGCTTCTCGACGGCGCTGCGGGAGACGAAGAGACGTTCGGCGATGGCCGAGTTGGTGTGCCCCTCGGCCATCTCGCGCAGCACGTCGCGCTCCCGCGGCGTCAGCCGGCCGAGCGGGTCCACGTGCGTGCTGCGGGCCAGCAGCCGCCGCACCACCTCCGGGTCGAAGGCGGTGCGGCCGGCACCCACCCGGGCGAGCGCGTCGAGGAACTCGTCCACCTCGACCACCCGGTCCTTGAGCAGGTAGCCGACGCCGCCCTCCGGCCCGCCGCCCAACAGTTCGGCGGCGAACCGCCGTTCCACGTACTGCGAGAGCACGAGCACCCCGACCTGGGGCCGGCGCGCGCGGATCTCCAACGCCGCCCGCAGCCCCTCGTCGGTGTGGGTCGGTGGCATCCGCACGTCGACGACGGCCACGTCCGGCGGGTCCCGGTCGACGGCCGCGAGCAGCGCCTCGCCGTCCCCCACGGAGGCCGTCACCTCGTGGCCCTCCTCGGTCAGCAGCCGCACCAGACCCTCGCGCAGCAGCGTCGAGTCGTCCGCCAGCATCACGCGCACGGCAGCTCCGCTCTGATCGTCGTCGGACCGCCGGGCGGGCTGTCCACGCCGAGCAGCCCGTCCAGCGCCGCCACCCGGCGGGCCAGGCCGGTGAGCCCGCCGCCGCCCGGGTCGGCGCCGCCCTTACCGTCGTCCCCGACCGTCACCGTCAGCCGGCCCCCGGACCGCTCAAGACGGACCGTCACGCGCCCGGCGCCGGAGTGCTTCACGGCGTTCGTCACCGCCTCCGACACCACGAAGTACGCCACCGTCTCCACGGTACGCGGCGCCGGCTCCGGCACCGCGTACTCCACGGTGACCGGCAGCGGCGCGCGCTCCGCGACCGACTCGAGCGCGGCGGCGAGCCCTGCCTCGTCGAGCACCGCTGGATAGACCCGCCAGGCCACCTCGCGCAGCTCCGCGAGCGCCTGTCGGGTCTCGCCCACGGCCTGCGCCAGCAGTTCGTCCGCGTTGCCGCCGTGCCGGCGGGCGCGGCCGAGCAGCATGCCGAGCGCCACGAGCCGCTGCTGGACGCCGTCGTGCAGGTCCCGCTCGATCCGCCGCCGCTCGTCGTGCACGGCCTCCACCACGCCGGCCCTGCTGGACGCGAGCTCGTCGATCCGCCGCTGCATCGCCTGCTGCGTGCTCGGCCCGAAGAACCGCCGCGCCAGCTGGACCTCGAGCGCCGAGACGGCGAACACCCCGTGGGCCGCGAGGAACAGCAGCAGCACGCCGCCGAACCCCGTGTAGACCACCGTGAAGGCCCTGTCGGGGGGAACCAGGAACCACAGCCACAGCAGCAACGACGCGTAGCCGGCGCCCACCAGGAGCACCGCCAGCACCAGCACCCCGAGCACGGCCAGGCCAAGTCGCGCCGCGACATAGCCGAGGGCGCCCGGGCCCGCCGCCCCGGTCGGGGCCGGAGCGCCGAGGAACCGCGCCAGCCGGGCCCGTTCCAGATTCGCCAGCCACCCCGCGCCGGCCATCACACGCCGGCGCCACGGAGGCAGCGGCGGCAGCATGGTCACGGCGGCGAGCAGCGTGAGGGGGAGCGCGGCGAGGCCGGTCGCGCCGCCCGCGGCCAGCCCGGCCACCGCGCGGAGCCAGCGGCGCAGGGCGTCGTTCATGACCGGGACGTGAACGCGGCGCGTAACCTCAAGGCCGCCGGGCTGGCGGTGACGGTCTGTGGAGCCGGTGTAAGACCTCAACGGAGCACTCCGGGCGGGCAGTCGGCGACGAAGCAGAAAATCCCACGGCGCGAGCCGAAGGAACTTCCGCCTTCGGGCGGGGGAGGAAGTCAAGCCGTCACGCTAACCGGCGGGACTGGCCCGCCGTACTGCGGTTTTCCGCACCTCGGTTTTGGGGCGGCCCGCATCACGGGACGCCCACCGTATTTTGTACGGTCTTTACTGTGATCCTATCCACCGCACCCGTGTTACTGGCGGCCTCGGACGACTCGGCTGAGGAGCTCGGCGGCATAGCCGGCTGGGCCACCGACATGATGGAGGCGCTCGGCGCCCCCGGCGCCGGCGCCGCCATCGCCCTGGAGAACCTGTTCCCCCCGCTGCCGAGCGAGGTGATCCTGCCGCTGGCCGGCTTCACCGCGAGCCAGGGGAACATGAGCCTGTGGGCCGCACTGGTGTGGACCACCATCGGCTCGGTCGTGGGCGCGATGGCGCTCTACTGGGTCGGCGCGCTGCTCGGCCGCGACCGGCTGATCGCCGTCGCCGCCAAGCTGCCGCTGGTCAAGATCTCGGACATCGAGAAGACGGAGGCCTGGTTCGCCAAGCACGGCGCCAAGGCCGTCTTCTTCGGCCGGATGATCCCCATCTTCCGCAGCCTGATCTCCGTGCCGGCCGGCGTCGAGAAGATGCGGGTCTCCACGTTCCTGCTGCTCACCACGTTGGGCAGCGCCATCTGGAACTCGCTGTTCGTGCTGGCCGGCTACCGCCTCGGCGAGGACTGGGAGCGCGTCTCCGAGCTGGTCTCCGTCTACTCCAGGGTGGTGCTGGTCGTCGTCGCCCTCGCGCTGCTGGCGTTCATCGCCTTCCGCGTGACCCGCCCGGGAGCCGGCAAGCGCCGGGCGTGACGGGGCGGGCGTGGCCGCCCTACCCGGCCCGGCCACGGGCCGGGTAGGGCCGGCGAGGGGAAGGAGAGCCGGGCCCGGCGACGCCCGGGGGCACGCCGTGCGGGCTGGCCCAGGCCGTGGGTCCCGGCCGCTCGGCGGGCACCAGGGGCGGCTGCGCCGCCGGTGCTCGCTCGCGGGCTCACGCGGAACCCGTCCGCGCTGCCGGCTCACCACCGAGCAGCGGCTGGCGGACGGTCTCACGTGTGTCCGGTGGTGAAGTCCCCGGAGGGACCGGGCGAGGCCGCCTCGCCGTGCCGGCGCTCGCGCCAGCGGTCCGTGGCGACGCCGGAGAGGACGATGTCGACGACCTGTTCCGCCAGGTCCTCGGTGATCGGCAGGTGGTCGAAGAGGGCGCGGTAGTAGGTGGTCGCGGCCAGCATGTCGAGCAACAGGTCGACGTCCGCGTCCGGGCGGATGTCGCCGCGGTCGATGCCGCGCCGCAGGGCCTGGGCCGTCGAGGCCCGGCGAGGATGGAAGAAGCGGTCGAGGAAGGCCGACGCGAGCTCGGGGTCGTCGGCGAGGTCGGCCACCAGGGCGGGCAGCGCCCGGCGGCTGACCTCGGTGGTGAAGGCCCGGGTCAGGGTGCCGATGCCGGCGATGAGGTCGCAGTGCGTGCAGCCGGTGTCGGGGGTCGGCTCGGTGCCGATGGTGGTGGCGAGCGCGTCCACCACCAGGTGTTGCCGGGAGCGCCAGCGGCGGCGTAGCGCCGGCTTGCTGGTGCCGGCGCGGTTGGCCACCGCCTCCAGGGTGAGCCGGCCGTAGCCGGACTCGTTGAGGAGCTCCAGCACCGCCCGGGGGACGGCCGCGTCGATGCGTTCGTCGCGGGGCCGGCCGGCGCGGCTCTCGGCGCTGGTCGAGGACTTGGACATGTGACCACTATAGGTAGACTCCTATATCGTTCCGTCTCGGAACGGAATGATATCTGGAGAGGGGTCCCATGTCCCAGCGAACCGGCGAGCCGACGCGGGAGAGCGTCTTCGCCCCACCGCACCGCGCGCTCACGGTCGGTGTCGTCCTGTCCGTCGGCACCGTCGCCTTCGAGTCCCTCGGCGTGGCGACCGTCCTGCCCGAGGTCGCCCGGCGCCTCGACGGGCTCGGCGCCTACGGCTGGGGCCTGTCCGCCCTGATGCTCGCCAACATCCTCGGCACCGTGCTCGCCGGCCGCGCGGCCGACCGCGGCGGCGCCCGACGCCCCATGGCTGTCGGCCTGCTGACCTTCGCCGCCGGCTGCGCCCTGGCCGGGGCCGCCACCAGCTGGCCGCTCTTCCTGCTCGGCCGGTTCGTCCAGGGCCTGGGCGTCGGAGCCATCATGGCCATGGCCTACACCGCCATCGGCCTGACCTACCCGGAACACCTCAGGCCCAGGATGTACGCGTTGCTCTCCTCGGCCTGGACCGTGCCCTCGCTGGTCGGCCCGGTCCTCGCCGGCACCCTGGCCGACCACACCAGCTGGCGCGCCGTCTTCCTGCTGATACCCCCGCTGGTCGCCGTCGCCGCCCTGCTCGTCCTCCCGGCCCTCCCCGGCGGCAGCGGGGCGCCGGCCAGCCGCGAGCGCGGTCCGCTGGTGGCCGCCGTCGCCCTCACCCTGGGCACCGCCCTCTTCCTCCAGGCCCTGCTGCTCGACGAACTCCTCCCGCTCACCCTCCTCGCCGCCGCCGGCCTTGCCGTCGCGATCCCGGCGCTGCGCCGGGTCACCCCGGAGGGAACCCTGACGGCCAGGCGCGGCATCGGGTCCGGCATCGTCATCCGCGCGCTGCTGTGCGCCGTCTACTTCGGCAGCGAGACGTACCTGCCGCTCGGCCTCCAGGAGGTCAGGGGACTGAGCGTCACCGAGGCCAGCCTCGGCCTGTCGGTGGGCGCCATCAGCTGGGTGGCCGGCGCGGCCCTCCAAGCCCGCCGGGACGGGACGGGCACCACCCGCGCCCGCGACGTGGCGCTCGGTTTCGGCGGGCTGCTGGCCGGCGTGCTGCTCATCGGCGTCGCCATGCTGTCCGACGCCGTCCCCGCGCACCTCGCCACGCTCGGCTGGGCCATCGGCGGCCTCGGCATGGGCATGGCCTTCAACGCCTCGACCACCGACACCCTCGAACAGGCGCTGGACCGCCAGGGCGAGGTCAGCGCCGCCCTCCAACTCGCCCAGACCCTGGCCACCGCCGTGCTGGCCGGACTCGGCGGCGCCGCCGTCGCCTTCGCCGGTGAAGGGACGGACGAGACCAGGGCCGCGCTGCTCGCCACCTTCGCCCTCACCGCGGTGCTCGCCACACTCGGCACGACGCTGGCCGGCCGGCTCCGTCCCAGGCCCTAGCCCGGGCGGTGACTGACCGGCCGTGAGCTCGAACTTCCCTCTCTCAGGACCCGGCCAGGGCGACCCGCATGATCGGCAGCACCCGCCCCGGCGCCACCTCGCGCCCGCCGATCCGCTCGGCGCCCAGATGGCGGTAGAACGGCTCGGCGTTCGGATCCAACTCCCAGGTCAGGGAGCGAAAGCCGCGCTCACGGGCCGACGCCACCGCGTGCTCGAACAGCGTGCGGCCGAGTCCGGTGCCGATGACCGGCGGGTCGAGGAACAGGTCGGCCAACTCGCCCTCGGGTGCCTCGCCGCGCAGCCCGTAGTAGCCGAGCAGGACGCCGTCCCGCTCGGCGACCACGACGTGGTCGTCCCTGATGGACTCGGCGGTGACCGTCAGCAGGCTCCGCCACCGGTCGAGCACGTCCGGCGGATAGCCCCAGTGCGCCTTGGAACGGCGCGTCAACGCGGTGAGCGCGTCGGCCTCGTGCGGTTCGGCGCGGCGCAGCACGGGCGCCGTCGCGCCGTCCGCCAGGACCTCCCGGAGCGCGTGCCGGCTCTGGCGGACGATGCCCGGGTTGGTGTCCCAGTAGTACGGCATGGCGATCACCGCCTGGGCGAGGGCCCAGCCGCGGCCGCGCAGCCAACTGGCGTCGTCGGTGCCGACCTCGCCGCGGAAGCGCCGGCGGCCCTCGGCGGCGAACAGGTGCCACGCCGGTTGGAGGTCGCAGGCGGGGTCGCCGACGTTCAGCCCGCCGAAGTCGATGACGGCCGACAGCCGGCCGTCGACCACCAGCAGGTTGCCGGGCAGCAGGTCGCCGTGCACCCACACCTCCTTGCCCGACCAGGCCGGGGCGGACAGGGACTCCTCCCAGGAGCGCAGTGTCGCGCGGCCGTCGATCCGGTCGCCGAGATCGGCGACGGCGCGGCGCACCCCCTCGTCGAGCTCGGCAAGCGGCGCGCCCCGCGCGCCCGTCGGGCGGGGGTGCGCGCCCGTCGTGTCCACCCGGCGCAGGGCGCGGATGAAACGGGCCAGCTCGACGGCGGCCCGCGCCGGATCCTCCAGCGCGCCGTCGGCTCTCTCGCCGGGCAGCCACTCGTGCACCGACCAGGCGAACGGATAGCCCTCGGCCGGGCGCCCGATACCAGCGGCACGGGCACGGCGAGCGGCAGGTGCGGGGCCAGCCTCGGCAGCCACTCGGCCTCTTTGGCCGCCTGGCCCTCCGCCCAGCCGATGCGCGGCAGCCGGACCGAGAGCCGCTCGCCGACGCGGTAGACGTCGTGGTCGGTGCCGCACGACTCCACCAGCCGGACCGGCAGCTCCGCCCAGCGCGGGAACTGCCCGGCGAGCAGCCGGCTCACCAGCGCCGGATCGGTCTCGATCTCGTCCGCGTGCATCCTCGTCCTGGCCACCGCGCGATCATCACGTCGCCGCCGGCCACGGACAACCGGTTTTCCGCCGGCCAGGTCCTCGGTCGCACGGACCAGCGGGCCAGTCTCCGCCCCGCGCACGGGCACCCCTCCCGGGCGGTGGTCCGTAGCCTGTACCAGGTGGTGATCGTCGGACACCGGGCACCCCGGCGGGCACGCGCGAGGGGAGAGACGGATGGTCTGGTACGCCGTGACGTTCTTCGCCCTGGCCGCGGCGTTCGGGGTGCTGACCCTGATCGGCCCGCGGCGGCTCTTCGAGCACGGACCGCGGTGGTACCGCGATTCCGACGCGGCCGCTCAAAGGGCGCTCACGCCGTCCGACCAGGCCTTCCGCTACGGGCGCGTCGCGCAGGGGGTGGCAGCGGTGATCATGCTGCTCGGCGGCTGGTACGTGCTGGACCGCGCCGACGACTTCGACGACGAGCCGGCCGAGGCGTCCGCCGAGGAGGTGCGCGCCGCGGCCGAGCGCGCGGCCGATGCGGTCGACGGGAACCAGCGGCTCGCGACGGAACCCGGCCATGACGCCGTGGACATCGAGCGGGCGCTCGGCCCCGACCTGCTCGTCGAGGAGAACGGCGCGGCGTTCACCATCACCAACACCGAGGGCGAGCACCCCGTGTGCCTGCTGATCGACGAGCGGGTCGCGGACTCACCCCCGTCGATCGACGACCTGCCGCCGTACGTTGACGAGGAGCTGGCACGCGAGGCCGCGCGAAGCATCGTCCGGGTGACGCTGTCCACGTCGGTGCGGGCCGGCGCCTGCTGAGCGCTCAGACGGATCGCCGGTGCGTCGCCCGGCGCAGCAGTGCCGTGGTCAGCGCCGCGCAGGCGGCCAGCGTCGACCAGGCGTCGGCGAGTGAGAGGGCGAGCGTCAGGCCTGCGACGGCGGCGAGCGGGGCCGCCAGCCGCCACGCGGCGGAGACCGCCACCGGCAGCCACGTCGGCGGGGGCGCCTGGTGGGCCGCCACCAGGCCGGCGGCCACCAGGACCGGGACCGCGGCGAGCAGCGCCGGCAGGGTGCCGCACGCGAGGCCGACCGGCAGCCCGAGCGCGAGCAGCGCCGCGCCCGGGGTCAGCGTGTGGCGGAGGGCGAGGCCGGCCGCCGTGCCCGACCACCACAGTCGGGCGCGGCGCGGATCCTCCGCGTCGAGGCGGGCCGGTTCCAGCAGCCGGCCGGCCGCCGCGTAGCCGAGCGCGGCGGCCAGCGCGGTCGCCACGACCGTTCCGGGCCTGAGGAACACGCCGGCCGCCGCCAGCAGCGCCGCCGCCGCGCCGAGGCGGCGCGGCTCGGCCAGCAGCCCGACCGCGTCGCGCCACGGCACCGCGAGCCGGCGCGAGCGCGGCGGCCGTAGCCTCCGACGCCAGCGCGCCAGCCGCGGGAAGCCCGCGCCGCCGCCGGACGCGCCGGCCAGCGCGAGCCGCACCGCGCGCGGCTCCAACGCCAGCGCCGCGGCCGACACCTGCCACACCGCCCGCGACCTGGCGCGCAGCGTCGCCGCCGGCATCGTGGTCACCAGACGCCGCACCGGAAGCAGCGCCGCCACCGCGCACCCGCCGAGCAGCGCCGCCGCGACCGGCCAGTGCGGCGCGCCGAGGCCGGCCGCCGCCAGCGCCGGCTGGCCGGCCCAGCCCCAGGGGCCCGACCACAGCGCGGCGTCCTCGACCCAGCCGGGCGGCGGCCGCTCCCCGGCCGTCACCGCCAGCCAGCAGAACACCCCGGCGAGGCCAAGCGCCGGCACGGCGAGCCGGCGCGCCAACCGACCGGCGGCCGGCAGCCGTTGCACCGCCACCGCCACCCCGACGGCCAGCAGCGCCATCCCGCAGGCCGGCGGCCAGCAGGCCGCGAGCAACTCGCCGAGGCCGCCGAGACCGGCCGCCGCGAGCACCAGCGCGGTGCCGACGCCGGCCGCCAGGCCGGCCAGTAGCAGCACCCCGGACGACAGCAGCAGCCAGGGCCGCAGCAGCGGCCAGCGCGGCACCGGCATGGGCAGCAGCCAGTCCGCGTCGTGGCGCGGCAGCACCACGGGGCCACGCCACACGGCGTCCACCGCCACCAGGGCCAGCGCGACGAGCGACAGGGCCACAAGCCCGTACGGCAGCCCGGCCGCGATCCGGTCCGCCTGCTCGACGAAGGCCCCGCCACGCTCGATCGACAGCAGCAGCCCGAAGCCGTACGTCCCGGCCCAGGTGCCGAACAGCAGGGTCGTGACGTACGCGGTGTAGCCGGCCCGCCGGAGCCGGCCGGCGCCGCGCCTGGCCCGCAGCCAGTCGAGCGCGGCGCGCTCCGTCACCACAAGACCCGCCCCCGACCTCGACCCGACCGCCGTCACGAGGGGAGCACCCGCTCGGGCGTGCCCTCGGCCACCACGTTGCCGTTGTCGAGCAGCAGCACCCGGTCCGCGACCGCCCGCGCCAACTCCCGGTGGTGGGTGGCGAACAGCAGGGTGACGCCGGACTCGCGCCGCTCGGTCATGGCCCGCGCGAGGCGCTCCCTGGCGGCCGGGTCGAGCCGCTGCTCGGGCTCGTCGAGCAGCAGCAGCTCCCGGGGGCGCAGCAGCGCGGCGGCCAGTAGCAGCTCCTGGAGCTGGCCAGAGGAGAGCTCCGCGGTCAGCGCCCCGGCGCGCTCGGCGAGGCTGTGCGCGGCGAGCGCCGCGTCGACCGCCGCCTCGCCGTCGGGGACCGCGTGCCCGACGGCCACCAACTCCAGGTGCTGCCGCACGGTCAGGTCGGGGTAGCAGGTGAGCGCGTCGCCGACGACGGCCACCCGGGCGCGCACCACCGGGTCGTCCTCGTCCATCGGCGCGCCGGCGAAGAGCACCCGCCCCGTGGTGGGCTGGTCCCGGCCGGCGGCCAGCCGCAACAGCGTCGACTTGCCGGAGCCGTTGTGCCCGAGCAGCGCCACGGCCTCGCCGGGCGCCAGCGTCAGATCCAGCGGCCGCAGCACCTGCCGCTCCCCGTGGCTGCGGCTGACGCCGTCCAGCACGAGCAGCGCCTCATCCGCTTCGATGTCGCCCTCCCTCAACGATCGCCGGCCGTCACCGTACGTCGGGCGGCGCGAGCCTTGACACCCGGGCATACGCGTGCGATCTTCCTGTATCGATAAAAGGCCCAGGTCGGGGGAGGAAGCGCGTGGGACGCGGTCGGGGGAGCGGCGGCGCGTACGGCGGCCCGGCGGTGCGCCGCCAGGCGCGGCCGTCAGCCGCCGGTGGACTCGCGCACGACCAGCCGGTGTGGACCGACGAACTCCTCGAAGGCGCTCTCGTCCCGGCGGCCGGCGATCCGCTCGGTGAGCAGCCGCAGCGCCGCGTCGGCCATCTCCGAGTGGCCGGGCGCGATGGTGGAGAGCGAGGGCACCGAGTAGGCCGCCTGCTCGATGTCGTCGAAGCCGATCACCCGCACGTCCCCTGGCACCTCAAGGCCGTGGTCGGCCAGGGCGCGCAGCGCGCCGAGCGCCAGCATGTCCGTCATGCACACCAGGCCGTCGAACGCGATGCCAGCCCCGACCAGTGCCCGCACCCCGGCCGCGCCGCCCGCCAGCGTGAACGCCTGCTCGAGCACGAGCTCCTCGCGCCACGGCAGCCCCGCCTCGACCAGCGCCCGCCGGTAGCCCGCGGTGCGCAGCGAGCCGGCGTTGACCCCGGCGTCGAGCGAGCCGCCGAGCACCGCGATCCGGCGGCAGCCGCGCTCGATCAGGTGCCGGGTGGCGTCCTGGGCGCCCGCCACGTTGGCCATCGCCACGTGGTCGAGCGCGCCGGCGCCGGTGATCCGCTCGCCGAGCGCCACCACGGGGAACTCGGAGCGCAGTTGCTCGGCGTCCTCGTTGCCCAGGCCCACGGTGCTGATGATCAGCCCGTCGTACATCCGCAGCCGCGAGTGGGTCAGCGCGCTGAGCTCGCTCTCCCGGGTCGCGCCGGTCTGCTCGACCACGATCTGGTAGCCGAGGCGCGTGGCGCGCCTGGTGAGCAGCGCGGCGAGCTGCCCGAAGTACGGCGCGTCGATGTCGGGCACGGCGAGCCCGATGATCCCGGTGCTGCCCGACCGCAGGTTGCGGGCGGCCACGTTGACCCGGTAGCCGAGCCGGTCGATGGCCTCCAACACCCGGTCCCTGGTGGCGTCGCTGACGTAGCGGTGGCCGTTGACGACGTTGGACACGGTCATCACCGAGACGCCGGCGACCTTCGCGACCTCGCTCATCGTCACTCTCGGCGCCATGGGCCGATTATCCACCGCCTTATCCACCGCCTTATCCACCGCCTTATCCACCGCCTTATCCACCGCCTTAGCCACTGCCTTAGCCACCGCCGAGCCGAAACCGATCACGAAAGGCCTGGGTGTTCCCCATGACGGAGCGCACCGCCACCGCCATCATCAACCTCGACATCGAGGGCCCCACGATCAGCCGCCACCTCTACGGCCACTTCGCCGAGCACCTGGGGCACTGCGTCTACGGGGGTTTCTACGTGGGCGAGGACTCGCCGATCCCCAACGAGGGCGGCATCAGGCTGGACGTCGTCGAGGCGCTGCGCGCCCTGGACATCCCCAACCTGCGCTGGCCCGGTGGCTGCTTCGCCGACGAGTACCACTGGAGGGACGGCATCGGCCCCAAGGAGGGCCGGCCGAGGATGGTGAACACCCACTGGGGGAACGTCGAGGAGAACAACCACTTCGGCACACACGAGTTCATGGCCCTGTGTGAACTGCTGGGCGCCGAGCCGTACATCAGCGGCAACATTGGTTCCGGCACGGTGCAGGAGATGAGTGAGTGGGTGGAGTACCTCACCCGGGACGGCGACAGCCCGATGGTGCGGCTGCGGAAGGAGAACGGCCGGGAGGAGCCGTGGCGGGTGCGGTTCTGGGGTCTTGGCAACGAGACCTGGGGCTGCGGCGGCAACATGCGCGCCGAGTACTACGCCGACCTGGCCCGCCAGTACGCCACCTACTGCCGGGACCACGGGGACAACAAGCTGTACCGGATCGCGTCGGGCGCGGCCGACGACGACTACGCCTGGACCGAGACGCTGATGAAGCAGATCAGCTGCTTCGGCTGCGAGGCCACCCCGAAGAACTTCTTCCAGGGCCTGTCCTTCCACTACTACACGCTGGCCGGCCCCTGGGAGGCGAAGGGCAGCGCCACCGACTTCGGCGTCGAGGACTACTACCGGACGATGGTCGCGGCCCGGCGCGTGGACCGGCTGATCGCCGGCCACTCGGCGGTGATGGACTGCTACGACCCGGGCCGGCGGGTGGGTCTGGTGCTGGACGAGTGGGGCACCTGGTGGGACGTGGAGCCGGGCACCAACCCGGGTTTCCTCTACCAGCAGAACACGCTGCGTGACGCACTGGTGGCCAGCACCCACTTCGACGTCTTCCACCGGCACGCCGACCGGCTGGTGATGGCCAACATCGCGCAGACCGTGAACGTCCTGCAGGCGATGGTGCTGACCGACGGCGAGCGGCTGGTGAAGACCCCGACCTACCACGTCTTCGAGATGAACAAGCGGCACCAGGACGCCACCTCGCTCGCCGTCCACCTGCGCACCGCGGGCACCCGACGGCCGGTCGGGGACGGGGAGTTGGAGACGCTGTCGGTCTCGGCCAGCGTCCGGGACGGCGAAGTGCTGGTCTCGCTGACCAACCTCGACGCCGAACAGGCCACCGAGATCACCCTCGACCTGCGCGGCGGGGTCGTCGGCGAGCCGAACGCCCGGCTCCTGACCGCCGACCGGCTCCAGGCACACAACACGGGCGACGACCCGGAGGCGGTGGCGGCGCGTCCGTTCGACGACGTCGCGCGGACGGCCGAGGGCGGGCTGCGGCTCACCCTCCCACCGCACTCGTTCGGCACCGTGGCGGCGCGGCTGCGCTGACGACCGGGTCGCGCGCGGTCGGCGCCCTGTTCGACCGCGCGCCCTCGGCGCGCTGCCGGTCGCCGTGCGGGCGGCGGTCTCGGCGCCGTTCGGCGCGGACGGACCAGAGGGGACGGGGGACTCACGTTCCCGAGCGCCGAGGAGGCAGCACGAGATGAACCCGAGCCCGATGCTCTGGCAGTCGGTGGTGTTAGCGGTCGTCGTCTCGGTGTGATGGTCTGCGTGACCGTCTGGTCCGTCAGCCGTGCCACCATCCCCCCGAACCGCACGTCACGAGCCGCCCGGCCCTCGCGGCAGGCGCGGTCCGCGCGGACCGGCGCCGTGCGTCGCGCGAAGCCGCCGATGCCGAACGCCGAGTCGCCGCCCATGCCCGGCACGGCGGGCGGTGAGTTCACCCAACGACTGCTGGAGCCACGGCAGTTGCTTGAGGTGCACGCCGCCGAGGCGGCCGACGACGCCCGCCGGCTCGCCACCGAGGTCGCCGTCGCCGCCTCCGAACTCGCCGCGCGGGCGCTGCGCGGCGGCCCACCGGTGGACGAGGCGCGGCGCCTGCTGGCCGCCGTCAGCGAGCTGCTGCGCCAGACGGAGCGCGGTGACACGCTGACCGCCCTGGTCGGCTCCGTCTACGGCGACCCGCTGCCCGGCATGTCCGTGGACGCCCTCACCGCCACCACCCGCTGAG
>NZ_SMKC01000701.1 GCF_004348315.1 Streptomyces sp. 8K308
CACAGGCCAACCACCCATCAGCCGCGTCAACAACGCTCCGGGCCCATACAGCTAGGCCCTGTCCTGTCGATCTTGCCGGGCCCGCGACTCGCCCAGGCTTGGCGGCCTGGGTGGGGGTGCCCCCTGCACGAAGTGCTCGGGGGAGTGCCCCCGAACGCGGCACCTCGCGCGTTACCCCGCGCCGCGCGGCGCCGATATGCCGCTCTCCGCGGCGTGGGGCATGTCGGGCGCTGCGCGCGCATACGGCCACATGGCCTTGAGCGAGGCGGATGGGGGCACTCCCCCCGAGCACTCCGTGCAGGGGGCGCCCCCAGCCGGACGAAGTCTGGGGGAGCACCGCGTCTGACGCCGCGGGCTGATCCGACAAGATCGACAGGAC
>NZ_SMKC01000702.1 GCF_004348315.1 Streptomyces sp. 8K308
TCTACCGGGAGTGGTTGGGGCTCGCCGACGAGGAGCTGACGGGCCTGGAGGAGAACGGTGTCATCTGAGCTCGCGCGGCCGCCGCTGCGCTCGATGCTGTTCGTGCCCGGCAACCGGACGGAGTGGCTGCCGAAGGCCGCCGCGGCCGGCGCCGACGCGGCCATCCTCGACCTGGAGGACGCGGTCGCGGCGGCCGACAGGGCGGCCGCGACCGAGCGGGTCGCGGCGGCGGTGGCCGCGGCGGCCGAGCTGCCGCTGGCGCTGTTCGTCCGGGTCAACCCGCTGGACGACTGGCCGGCGGCCGCCCAACTGCGGGCGGTGGCGCGGCCCGGCCTCGCCGGCGTGGTGCTGCCCAAGGTGAGCGAC
>NZ_SMKC01000703.1 GCF_004348315.1 Streptomyces sp. 8K308
CTCCGCCACCGGCTGCGGGCCCGGGCCGAGGACCGGAACCGGGCCGCCCGCGCGACCGAACTGCGCAACCTGCCCCTGCACCACACCACCCAGAACAAGGTCTGGCTCGAGATCGTCCAGATCGCCCAACCACGCGCGACCAGGCGTTTCGCCTTCGACCGCAGTGCCTCCACCCGCGCCGGCACCACGTCCATGCCGAACAAGACGGCCATCTCCTGCAGGTGGCCGATCCTTGACCGAGCCGGACACGCTCTGCGAGGGCCTGCAGGATGCGCTGGTAGTCCACCGACAGCACCGCCCAGGAAAGGCCCTCACGCCACACCGGCAC
>NZ_SMKC01000079.1 GCF_004348315.1 Streptomyces sp. 8K308
CACCCGGTACCGCTCGACCCACCCGCCCGGGTCGAGGTCCGGCATGCGCGTCAGCACCCGGACGTCGTCCTCCCTGAACACCGGGGCCAACACCTCGTCGGTGACCACGAGCACCTCGTGCCCGGCGGCGGACAGGGCGCGCAGCAGCGGAAGTTGGGCCCGGCCGTGGGAGGGGCTGCCCATCGTCGTACACATCACCCGCATCGGGATCGGCCTCCGTATCGCTCTCCTGACAACGGCGATACGAGCACCCTGACCCGGTGGCGCCCGGAAGATCCGCTTTCGGCCCGAGGACAATCCGATCGAGCGACGCGGCCCGGGACCGGGCTCGGCCCGGGGCCCGGCCGCGTGGTCAGACGTTGGCGAGCAGGTCGTCGAGCGGGGCGGGCACCCGGTCGGGGTCGAGGGCCTCGACGAGCACGTGGCCGTAGCGGATCTTGCGCCCCGACTTTGTGCCAAGGAAGCGCCGCAGCCGCTGCTGTTCCGTGCGGTCCCGCTGCGCGGGCTGGGCGAGGAAGGTCCGCAGGGCGCGCAGGTCGCCCTCCTGCACACACCGCAGTGCAGAAACTCACTCACACACGCCAGAACGCACTCACACATGCTCAACCAACAACAGCTCACAACCCTGGGTTTGGCCCATGCGTTGTTCGAGGTCGCCGCGCACGCGCTGCGGACCGCCGCCGACCCGGGGGAGCCGGCGGCGGTGGCCGAGGCGATCGGCGCGGCGCGGTTGGAGACCATCGCGGGGCCGCTCGACTGGACGGCGGGCCCGGTGCCGAACGTCGCCACCGTGCGGCTGGCCGGCGGTCAGTGGCAGCGCGGCACCCGGCACGACTACGAGCTGGCCGTGGTCAGCAACCGCCGGGTCCCCGGGCTTCGGGTGACCGCCGACCTGACGCGGCCGGTCAGTCGGTGACGCGCTCGAAGGGCGTCGGGGTGGCGCCGGTCCAGCGGTAGAGGTAGACCTCGCCGAGCTGCCGGCGCTGGCCGTCCACGGTGACGGCGCGGCCCTCGGCGGCGTAGTAGTAGCCGTCGCCCAGAGCCTCGAGACCGTAGTTGCCGTGGAAGTCCCAGCCGAAGACGCCGGTCGCCGGGTCGTGCCGGCCGTCCCGCACCAGGCTGAGCAACTGGCCGCGCTCGCGCTGCGGTTGGCCGGTGATCTCGCCGCGGCGCGGCGGCACGTCGCCGTCGATCATGAAGAAGGAGTAGTTGGGGAACTCCTCCTTGGTGCCCGTGTAGACCGCCATCATCCAGTTGCCGGTGGACGGGTCGTACTGGAGGTTCTGCACCCCGTAGGTGGTGTTGCCGGTGCGGACGAAGTACTTGCCGTTCGGGCGGTGCGGGCCGCTGCGGTGCGGGTCGCTCTGCGAGAGCGGCCGCTCGTAGCGGGCCCAGTTCCGCACGTCGTACTCCAGGATCACCTGGTGGTCGTTGTCGGCGCGTCCGGTGTTGGCGTACACGCCGTAGGCGACCATCAGCCGTTGCTGCTGCCGGCCGCGGTCGCCGTCGTCGCTGGCGCGCGAGCCGAACGAGGGGCCGAAGGAGACGCCGTCGATGCCGCTGCAGCCATAGCGGTGGTCGGCGGTGTTCGCGGTGTCGCCGTCGAAGACGCCGTCGCCGTCCATGTCGGCGGTGAAGTCCTCGACGACCTCCTCCAGGTGGACGGCCGTCATCACGCCGTCGGTCTCCGCGTTCATGCCGACCCGGTCGATGGCGTCGACATCGAAGATGGCGATGTAGAACGCCTCTTCGGCCTTGTACTCCAGGGAGCCGTAGACCCGGCCGTCCTGCGGGTTGAGGTCGATGTCGCCGAGGTGGCCGGTCAGCCCCTCGACGGTGCCTATCACGTTGCCCGCGAGGTCGGTCTTCACCAGCATCTGCGTGAACGACCAGTAGACGAAGCCGCCTTCCCGGTCGACGGTGACGCCCTGCACGTGACTGGTCGGCCAGGCGCCGCCGTTGATGTGCGTCGGCAACTCACCCGCGTCCGGACGGACTTCGCCGGGGGAAGCGGCGAACGCGGGGCCGGCGACGGCCGTCGCGGCGAGGGCGACGGCGGCGACCAGGATCGTTCTGACGCGTGGCATGGGGGGTGCCTCCTTGTCCGGTGAGCGGCGCAAAACAGCCCGAACCTTAGGAAGCGGCGGTTATCGGACCGCCGGTCCCCGAGGTCGTCCGGGCGACGCCCCGGTGAACAGCGCGCGGGGCGTCGGGTGTTCTGTTGCCCCGCCCGGTGCGGCGCGAAGCGACGCCGGCCGGGGGCACCGCCCGGCGGCGCCGGCCGGGCCGGGTCCTAGGCTGGGGCTCATGGCATCTTTCGTGCAGAACGTGGCGATCGACTGCGCCGACGCCTACGCCCTCGCCCGCTTCTGGAGCGAGGTCACCGGCAGTCCGCAGCACCCCGAGGACCGGCCTGGCGACGAGGAGACGCAGGTCCTGCTGCCGGCCGGCGCGATCCTGCACTTCAACCAGGTGCCGGAGCCGAAGACCGTCAAGAACCGGATCCACCTGTGCCTGCGCCCGGACACCACCCGCGAGGCCGAGCTCGACCGCCTGCTCGCCCTCGGCGCCACGCTGGTCGCCGACCGCCGCAACCCGGACGGCACGGGGTGGGTCGTGCTCGCCGATATCGAGGGCAACGAGTTCTGCGTGCTGCGCAGTGAGTCCCAGCGGGCCGCGACCGAGCCGCGGGACTGAGCCGCAGGCTGAGTCCCCCACCGCCCGGATGGGGAGGGGTCCCGGTCGGGACGGGGTTCCATGGCGACCATGATGCGCAGAACGTCATCCACCCCCGCCGCCGCCGCCGTTGTCGTCGCCGTCGTGTTCGCCGCTCTCACGTCGTGCTCCTCGGATTCCTCGGGAGGGTCCTCCGCCGAGGACCGGCCCAGCGGGTCCGACTCAGGGGCGCCGGCGTCCGACCCCACGCCGACTCCCACGGAGACGGTCACGACGTCGCCCTCGCTGACCGGGCCGTGCGCCGAGGGGACGTGCGAGATCGAGGTCGCCGTGGGCGACGTCGTGACCGTGCCGGAGACGTACGGCCTCGGGCCGATCGAGGTGCTGGGGATCACCGACGGCGCGGTCGAGATGGTCGCGCCGGTGACGGGGTCGGGCTTCAGCGTCTCCGGCTGCTCCGGTGGCGGCGCCGTGTCGTCGGGGGGCGGCGGCGGTGTCGGGCTGAACTGCGACGAGGGATCCGTCGCGACCATCAACGACGCCATGACCCTGGAGGTCGTCGAGATCCAGGACACCACCGCCGTCCTGCGCATCGAACCCGCCGCGTGACGCACGGCTCGCCGGCTCAGCGGTGAGCGGGGAAGAGGCAGAACTCGTTGCCCTCCGGGTCGGCCAGGACGTGGTGGTCCTCGTGGCGGGCCACCACGGTGGCACCGAGCGCGACGAGTCGATCCGTCTCGGCTTCCGGGGCGGCGGCACGCAGGTCGAGGTGGACGCGGTTCTTCCCGCGCTTGGGCTCCGGCACCAGCTGGCACCAGAGGCGCGGGCCGCCGCCCGCCGGCTCGACGAGCACGGTCGGGTCGTCCTCGGGACCCGCGAACCCCAGGGCGCCGAGGCGCGCGAGCTCGGCCTCGTCGTACGGGGCGACGGCGTATCCGTCCAGGGCCGCCGCCCAGAACCGGGCGGTGGCGGCGGGGTGGGCACAGTCGATGACGATGTCGTGGAGTCGCGCCATGCGAGCAGCATGGGCACTGGCCGCCGTCGCCGTCACCTCGTTTCCCACGACGCCGGGGGCCTGGGCGGCGGGTTTCGGACAGGCGCCCCACGCGGCGGAGCCCGCACATCGACGGCAGCGCACAGCCCATACTCGGCCGCATCCGCGCGTGGCGCCCGACGTGCCCCACGCCGCGGAGTGGTATGTCGGCGCTGAGCCGGTGCGGGGTGAGGGAGTCGAAGTGGGCGCTGTCGCACTCGCCGAGCCGGTGCTCGGCGCCGCCGAGCCGCAGCCGCAGCCGGCCGCGCAGCACGTGGAGCCACTCCTCGCCGGGGTGCACGCGCACCAGCCCGTCCTGCCGGTCGGCGTGCGGCACCCGCGCCCGCGGCGCCTGGAGCGCGCGGCCCGGGACGCCCGCCTCCCGGTAGGTCAAGCCGCCCGGCCGACGGGCCACCGCGTCGCCCGCCCTGACGACCGGGTCGGGGTCGGGCACCGCCTCGCGTAGATCCTGGCCAGGCCGAGCGGCACCGGCAGCGAGGGCTGGCGCCGCCCCGCCTCCAGGCTGGAGGCCGCTTCGCGCGGCGGCGCGCGGAACCGCGCGGCGACGAGCACCCGGCCGCCCCGGCGAAACGGCGCGCCGCTCAGGCGTGGTCGAGGCGGGCGCGGGCGCGCAGGGTCGCGACGGCGGCCTCCGGGTCCTCGGCGTGGTAGCTGAACGCGCGGGCCGTGGCCCGGGCGCCGAGGACGCGGGTGAAGGTGATCGGCTCGGTGAGCTCCACGGTGACCGTGGTCTGGCCGCCCACCGCCAGGTCGGCGCGGCCCGCCGCGTCCACGGCTCCCGGGGCGCTCGACGGGTAGCGGCGATCGACGCGGGCCGAGGCGATGCGCTGGGCGGGGATCCCGATGTCGAGCAGTGCGCCGTAGCGCAGCCGGAGGGAGCCGTCGGCGCCGACGACGTGCGGGCGGACGGCGCACGAGGCGTACAGGGCGATCACGAAGTAGATCCCCCAGAGGCCGAGCACCAGGCAGATCAGGTGCACCAGGGGCCAGTGGACGAGCAGCGCGAGCACCACGGTCTCCACCACGGAGGCGAAGAGGAAGCAGACGGTCACGAAGAGCTGACCCGCGGCGTACGGCACGGGCAGGTCGCCGCCCGCCCGCACGCCGTGCGGCCCGCGGCGCGTCACCCAGCGCAGCAGGCAGGTGAACAGCAGGAGCTCGTGTCGGACGAGCCGCAGCGCGGCCCCGGCGGCCCTCACGCCCCTTCCCGCAGCAGTTCCATGGCCCGGCGGACCGTGGCGGCCTGGGCGGGCGAGAACTCGGCGAAGAAGGCGTCGGCGAAGCCGCTGCTCAGGTTCTCCGGGGTCAGCGCCTCGGGGATCGACAGCGCCTCCCACACGCCCTCGGGTAGGGAGTCGACGATGGCGCGGGCCGTCCGCTCGACCCCGGGGTCGTCGACCGGGGCGTCCACGAGCGCGTCGAAGTCGGCGTAGATCTCGTACGCCCTGGGGACGGCGTCGGAGGCCGTGGTCAGCGCCGCCAGCAGCCCGTCGAGCCACTCGCGGTCGGCGCCCCGCCTGCTGGTCTCGAGCAGGGCGAGCAGGGCCCGCTCCTCGGCGGCCCACCGTGGCTCCTCACCGCCGAGTTCGGCGGTGACGCGGGCCATGTTGTCGAAGAGGGCCGACAGCTCGAACGAGACCGGCGCCTCGGAGGCGAGTCCTCCGTCCTCCTCCGCCTGGCGGAGGAGCCAGCCGAGGTGGGCGCGCCGCCGCCGGATGTCCGCCTCCTGGCGCGCCAGGTCGGCGTCCAGTTCGGTCAGCACCTCGACCAGGTCCTTGCCGGCGTCATCGGCCAGCACGTCCCGGACCTCGTTGAGGCTGAGGCCCAGGTCGCGCAGGCGCCGGACGCGGGCGAGGACGATGGCGTCGCGCAGCGTGTACCTGCGGTAGCCGTTGGGGTGCCGCCGGGGCTCGGGCAGCAGGCCGACGCGGTGGTAGTGGCGCACGGCCCGCGGGGTGGTGCCGACCAGGTCGGCGAGTTCTCCGATCCGCATGCCCTCAGTGGAAACCCTGTCGCTGCGACAAGGTCAAGTGGGTACGCGGACGCCCCGCCGGCGGGTTGCCGGCGGGGCGTCTCGGTCAGGCGTCCCGGTTCCGGGGCGGTGGCGGGCCCGATCAGTACGCGCTGTTCACGTTGTCCATCGAGCCGTACCTGTCGGCGGCGTAGTTGCAGGCCGCGACGATGTTGGCCACCGGGTCGTAGATGTCGTTCTTGGTGCCTTCCACGTGGTACTGCTCGAAGGTCGGGTCGATGACCTGGAGCAGGCCCTTGGACGGGATGTTCTTGTGGGCGTTGGTGTCCCACATGTTGATCGTGTACGGGTCACCCGAGGACTCGCGCATCAGGTTGCTGTAGATGCCGTCGTAGCTGCCCGGAATGTCATGCTCGTCCATGATCTCCAGGGCTTCCTTGATCCACTTGTCGATGTCCTCGCGGCTGGCCGGCACCGGGTCCGGCTGCTCGTCGTGCGCGATCGGTATCAGTCGACCGTCGTCGTCGAACTGGGCGCCGCGACCCGGGTCCTCGGCCTGCTTGTCGGCGTTGTCGGCGGTCTTGTCGGCCTTCTCGACGGCGGCCTGCACCGTCGAGGCGCTCACCTGCTGGGTGACCGTCGGGGTCGAGCCGGTCGCCTCGGCGGGACGCTCGGCGGCGTGGGCCGGCAGGGTCAGGGAGACAGCCACGGCCGCCGAGGCGGCCGCCAGGCAGGCCACCCGCGCCGGGCGGCGGCGCAGCGCGGTCGCGGGGGCGGTCGTCGTGATGGCGGGCATGGAACAACCTCTCTAGGCGGGGGGATCGTCTGCCACGCCTGGTGCGCGGCAACGTCGCCCAGCATGGAAAGTGCTCGGGCCCCGGGGCAAAGGTGTGACCTACGAAGGCAAACCGTGCAGAAGTCGGACGATTCGCCTGTCGAGCCTCATAGTGGGCGGTTCGGGCGCGGTGAACGCTACGACCCGGCATCGGACGTGACGCCCGTCTCGTCGCCGAGGTCACACGGCCCCCCCTCCGGGGTCACGTTCCGCCGATCGAGCGGACGCGAACTGTGAGGAATCGGAGCCCGGGGAAATCGCCCATCGCGTGCGCGGCGACACACACCGTGACCGCCCTCGGGCGGCGCCTGCCGGTCGGTGCCCACACGGTCGCCCGACGTACCGGGCGCCACGCGCCCCCGCCGCGGGCCGCGGCGGCGAGGCCGCCCGTCGTCCGCCCCGCCGCGGGCCCTGGCCGCTCCGCGCGCCTGGCCGTCAGCCAGAGTTCGCGGCCCTCCCGGGGTCGGACGCGGATCAGCGGGGCCGCCTCGCCGGATCGTGGGCGCGGGTGGATCGACGGGTTGCCGGCCGGGGCGCGGTCGGCCGGCTGGTGGCGACGTTCGCGCTGCCGGTGCCGTCGGTGGTGATCTGCGGGCTGCTCGGCGTGCCCTGCGTCGACCACCCCTTCTTCCAGGGCGCCGGCGGGATCCTGATCGGCCGGAACGCCCCCGCGAGGAGCGCGCCGCGCCCACCGGCCGCCTGTGCGAGCTCGTGGCCGGGGGCTCACGCGCCCGGCCTGCCGCACGGCCGACCTCGACCGGCTGCCGGTGGCCTGGTCGCGGGCCCCCGCGAAGGGGCGGGGTGGGTGTGGTTAAATCTTCAACGACAAGTTGAAGGGCCAACCACCAGTCACGGGAGCCACGCCCATGTCCACCCCGGTCAAGCTCGCTGTCATCTACTACTCCTCCACCGGCTTCAGCGCCGAGATCGCCAAGGAGATCGCCGACACCGCCGAGAAGGCCGGCGCCGAGGTGCGCGTCCGCAAGGTCGCCGAGCTCGCCCCCGCCGAGGCCATCGCCTCCAACGAGGCGTGGGCCGCGCACGTCGCCGCCAGCGCCGACATAGCCGAGGCCACCGCGGACGACATCGAGTGGGCCGACGCCGTCGTCTTCGGCACCCCGACCCGCTTCGGCAACGTCGCCTCCCAGCTCAAGCAGTTTCTCGACACCCTCGGCGGCCTCTGGGCCCAGGGCCGGCTGGCCGACAAGGTCTACAGCGGCTTCGTCACCACCGCCACCCAGCACGGCGGCCAGGAGTCGACCCTGCTCGCCCTCTACAACTCCATCCACCACTTCGGCGGCCTGATCGTCTCCCCCGGCTACACCGACGCCGTCAAGTTCGCCGACGGCAACCCGTACGGCACCTCGCACGTCGACGCCCAGGGCAACAACCCGATCAACGACACCACCCGCGACGCCGCCCGCCACCAGGCGCAGCGCGTGGTCCGCATCGCCGCCGCCCTGAAGGCCGGCCTCTCCGCCTGAGCCACCGGGCCGCCCCCGCGCGTCACCCGCGGGGGCGGCCGGGGCAGCCGGTGGGCAGCGGCTGCTCGCACCAGATCGTCTTGCCGCCGGCCGTGTGCCGGGTGCCCCAACCCCGCGTGAGCTGCGCGACGAGCATCAGGCCGCGGCCGCCCTCGTCGAAGGCCCGGGCCCGGCGCAGGTGCGGCGAGGTCGAGCTGGCGTCGGAGACCTCGCAGATCAGCGCCTGGTCACGGATCAACCGCAGCCGGATCGGCGCCGCGCCGTACCTGATGGCGTTGGTGACCAGCTCGCTGACGACGAGCTCGGTGACGAACCCGGCCTCCTCCAGGTCCCAGTCGGCCAGCTGCCGGCAGGCGAGCTGCCGGGCACGGGTGACCTCGGCCGTGTCGGGCGGGAGCGTCCAGGTCACGGCCTGGTCCTCGGCCAGCGCTCGGGTGCGGACCAGCAGCAGGGCGGCGTCGTCGGTGCCGCGCTCGGGACGCAGCGACGCGGTGGCCCGGTCGCAGGCGGCCTCCAGCGAGTCCGGCGCGCCAGTCGTCAGCGCGGCGCACAGCTCGGCGATGCCCTGGTCGACGTCGCGCTCGCGGTTCTGCACCAGGCCGTCGGTGAAGAGCGCGAGCCGGCTGCCCTCGGTCACCGGGAACTCCGTCGCCTCGAAGGGCAGCCCGCCAAGGCCGAGCGGCGGCCCGGGCGACGCGGCCAGCTGCGTCGCGACGCCCTCCGGGGAGATGACGAGCGGCAGTGGATGCCCGGCGCTCGCCAGGGCGCAGTGCCTGGCCACCGGGTCGTACACGGCGTAGAGGCAGGTGGCGCCGAACTCGCCGGCCGCGCGGCGCGACCCGGCGCCCCGCACGTCGCTGGTGAGGTGGATCACCAGGTCGTCGAGGTGGGTCAGCAGCTCGTCGGGCGGCAGGTCCACGTCGGCCAGGGTCCGGACGGCGGTGCGCAGCCGACCCATGCTGGCCGCGGCGTGCAGCCCGTGGCCGACGACATCCCCGACCACCAGCGCCACCCGGGCCCCGGAGAGCGGGATGACGTCGAACCAGTCGCCGCCGACGCCCGCGCCGGCACCGGCCGGCAGGTACCGGGAGGCGACCTCGACGGCCTCCTGGGGCGGGAGGTCGAGCGGCAGCAGGCTGCGCTGCAGGGCCAGCGCGGTGGACCGCTCGCGCGAGTAGCGGCGGGCGTTGTCGAGCGCGACGGCGGCCTTGGTGGCCAGCTCCTCGGCGAGCAGCAGATCGTCGGCCGTGAACGCCTCGGGCGTGGGACGGTCGCCGCGACCGAAGACGACGAGGCCGAGCTGCGCGCCGCGGGCCGCGAGCGGGACCGTGATGCGGCCGGTGAGGCCCTCGGCGGCGAGTGACTCGTCGATCGCCGGGTTCCCGGCTGGCCAGTGGGCCGGGTCGGAGGCAAGCCCGGGACCGAAGCCGTACTCGATCACCTGCTCGAAGGCGGCGGTGACGTGGACGGTGGACTTCCCGGTCGCCAGGCAGCGGGCGGCGGTGGACCCGGCCGGGTGGACCACGGCCTGTCCGGCGCCCGTCCCGGGGTGGAGCGCCGCGCGGGTGAGCGTCACCGCGCCGGCCGGAGCCCGGGCCGGCGGCTCGTCCCCGCGCAGCACCTCGGGGAAGAGGTCGACGGTGACGATGTCGGCGAAGCGCGGCACCGACCTGCGGGCCAGCTCCCGCGCGGTCTGGAGCACGTCGAGCGTGCCGCCGATGCCTGAGCCGACCTCGCTGAGCAGGAGCAGCCGCTGACGGGCCCAGTGCTCGGCGCTCATGTCGAAGCCCCAGTTGGCGACGCCCCGCACCCGCCCCGCCTCGTCCTTGACCGGCCACATGCTGGTGGCCCAGGCGTGCGCGTAGGGCTCGCCGGCGGCCTGGACGTAGTTCACGTGCCGCACCGCCCGGCCCGTCCGCACCACCTCCAGGTTCCGGTCCGTGTAGTCCGGGTCGTTGAGGTCGGGGAACAGGTCGCGGTACCGCTTGCCGATCACCGAGGCGACGGAACGGTCGATCACCCGGCTGCTGGTCTGGTTCATCCAGAGGAAGCGCAGCTCGGGGTCGTAGAGGCCCAGGGCGGACGGGCACTGGTCGAAGGCGTCGATGACGATGCCGGAGCGCTCCATGGGCGCGATGGTGAGGCTGTGGCCGGCCGGGCGGCCCTCCGCGTCCAGCAGGGGGTGTGTGGTCGCCTCGGCCACCAGCGTTGCGCCGTTCCGGTGACGCAGCGGCAGGCGGTGCCTGCCGCCGTTCTCGGGAAGCTCCCCTTCGGCCAGCAGATCCGTCACGGGACGCCCCACGACCTCGGCCGCCGCCCACCCGAGCAGCCGGCGGGCCCCCTCGCTCCAGCCGCTCACGGTGCCGCTCACGCTCAGCGACACGGCGGCCGTCGCCGGGGGCTTGCTGTCCATGACGCATCCCGTTCCCGCTGGTCAGGGCGTTGGGTGACCGCTTCCTCGGGCTTTCATCGGGCTTCGTTCCAGACTAGACGCGATGGCGCCGGGCCGCTTCGGCGGCATCCGGTGCCCGATCCGTCACGAACGGTGATCGGCGTTGCCGTGCGACTGGGGCGGCCGCCGCCGGGCAGCCTTGCCGGATGGGTGCCGTGCTCGCTCTGGCCTCGGCCGTCTGCTACGGCGTCGTCGACTTCGCCGGCGGGCTGCTGTCGCGACGGGTCCACTTCGCCGTGGTCACCTTCGTCGGGCAACTCGGCGGCCTCGCGCTCGCGCTGGTCGCCGCCGTCCTCGTCCCGGCCGACGCGGTCTCCTCCGCCGACCTGGCCTGGGGCGCGCTCTCCGGCGTCGGCAGCGGCATCGCCATGCACTTCCTCAACCGGGGCCTGAGCCGGGGCGCCATGAGCGTCGTGGTCCCGGTGAGCGCCGTCACCGGCGTCGCGCTGTCCGTGCTGTGCGGCGTGTTCCTGCTGGGCGACCGGCCGACGCCGCTCGCCTGGTTCGGCATCGTGCTGACCGTGCCCGCGCTGTGGCTCGTCGCAGACGGCGACGGCGACGGCGAGCCGGGCCCGGACGGGCGGGCGTCGGTCGACGGTCTGATCGCCAGCCTCGGCGTGGCGGTGCAGTACATCGGACTCGCCCAGGCGGACCCGGCGAGCGGCGTGTGGGCCGTGGCCGCCGGCCGCGTGGCCGCCGTCCTGATCCTGCTTCCGAGCGCCGCACGGCACGCCCGCCGCTTCCGGCTCCCCGCACTCCCCCTGGCCCAGGCGGTCCTGATCGGGGCAGGCGCGGCCTCCGGCCTCATCCTCTACCTCTGGGCGACCCAACGGCAGATGCTGGCCATCGCCGTCGTCCTGGCCTCCCTCTACCCGGCGATCCCCACCGTCCTCGGCTTCGCGCTGCTCGGCGAGCGGGCCACCAGACCCCAGACCACGGGCCTGGTCGGCGCCACCGCCGCGGTTATCCTGCTGACCCTCGGTTGACGGTCTCGTCGTCGAGCCAGGCGAGATAGGCGGCGCTGCCCCGGGTGATCTCCGCCGCGATGATCTCGGGCACGTCATACGTGTGGGCGGCCCTGACGTGCTCCTCGAGCGCCGCGTACCCGGCGGCCGGCAGCTTGTACAGCACCCGCCACTCCTGGTCCGTCCGGACGGCGCCCTCCCACCGGTACACGCTGGTGATCGGCCCGTCGACCTGCGCGCACGCCGCCAGCCGCGCCTCGACCGCCGAGCGCGCCAGGGCCTCGGCGGCCTCCCTGCTGTCCGTCGTCGTCAACACCGTGATGTGGTCGGCCATGCGCGGAACTGTATCGGCGGCCTCAGTCGGGACGTGAGGCGTCGGGCAGGGACGTCAGCCAGTCGAGCAGCAGGCGGTTGACCTCCGCCGGGCGCTCCTGCTGGACCCAGTGGCCACAGCCGTCCAGGACGTGCGAGCCGACGAGACCGGGGAGCGTGGTCGGGAAGGCGGCGATCGCCTCGGCCATCCAGGTCGTGGAGGCGTCGAGGCCGCCGCCGACGAACAGCGAGGGTTGGGTGACGGGCGCGCCGGCGCGCTCCGCCAGGTCCTCCCAGTCCCGGTCCATGTTCCGGTAGCGGGCCAGCGCTCCGCTCAGCCCGGTGCGCTCGAACTCCGCGGCGTAGACGTCGAGTTCCCGCTCGCCGAGCCAGGCCGGCCGCCGGCCGTCGGGGAACCGGTCGCGCATCCGCCCGCCCCGGCCCACGAAGTGCGGGTCGGGCGCGCCCGCCCCCGGCATGGTGTCGGCGGACAGCGCGGCGTAGAGGCCGGCCAGCCAGCCGCGCACGTCGGGCTCGATCTCCGCCTCGGCCCGGCCCGGCCGCTGGAAGTACGAGACGTAGAACTCCTCGCCTCCCCCCTCGCCGCCCATCCGTGCGAAAACCTCGCTCGGCCGCGGCCCCCCGGGCGGCGCGTACGGCACGCTGAGCATCCCGACCGCGCGGAACACGTCAGGACGCAGCAGCGCGGACATCGCGGCGATGTTCGAACCCCAGTCGTGCCCGACGATCACCGCGCTCGACTCGCCCAGCGCGTGCACGACGGCCACGGCGTCCGCCACCAGCTCCACCATCCGGTACGCCTCCACCGCCGCCGGCCGCGACGAACGCCCGTACCCCCGGACGTCGACGGCCACCCCCCGGTACCCGGCGACGGCCAGCGCGGGCAGCTGGTGGCGCCACGAGTACCAGGACTCGGGAAACCCGTGCACCAACAGCACGAGCGGCCCCTCGCCCCGCTCCACCAGATGCGTCCGCCCGGCGGGCGAGGCCACGAGCCGGTGCCGGAACCCGCCCTCGGCGGCGCCGGCGGCGGCGGACGTCTGCGACATGGTTCCTCCCGAAAGCGGTGTGCGCACCCAGAACCATCATCCGCCGACCACCCCACGCACGCCCGCGAACCGTTGCCGATCCGGCAAGGACCCGACTCGTCGGCCAACCGGCCCGTCAGGGCCAGGTGTTGGCCTGGGCGGCGAAGACCTCCTGGGCGCTGTGCACCGGCAGGACGCAGAGCAGGTGGCCGCCTGGTGCGCGCAGCACCTGGCAGTCGAGCCACGTCGTGACGCGCTCCGCGCCCAGGGCCAGCAGGCGTTCCGTCTCGGCCTCCAGGTCGTCGGTCTCGATGTCGATGTGGAAGCGCGGCGCGTCGTCGCCGGTCTGCTGGATCGCGGTGACGATGCCGGGTATGGCCTCGTGCACCACGGTGAACTGCGGCTGGTCGGGGTCGCGTTGGGCCGGGGAGCCGAGGGCCGCCGACCAGAAGGCGGTCGCGGCGGCGGCCTCGGCTTCGGGGGTGTCGATGAGGAGGGCGTAGACGCGGCTTCGGTGCATGGGCAGAAACCGTATCCGCCACGGTTCAGCCCGCGAAGCGGGTGACCCAGCGGCGCTGCCAGGGGGTCTCGACGGCGCGCGGGTGGTGGTGGGCGCGGGTCCAGGCCACCGCCTCGGCCGGGGGCAGGCCGGCCAGGACGGCGAGGCAGGAGAGGACGGTGCCGGTGCGGCCTACGCCGCCACCGCAGGCGACCTCGACGGATTCGCCGGCGCCGGCGCGGGCGTGGAGGTCGCGGATCAGCCGGCGGGCCAGGTCGTGGTCGCGGGGGAGCAGGAAGTCGGGCCAGTCGAGCCACTCGTGCGGCCAGGTCAGTTTCGCCTCGTGCTCGCGACGGAGGCGGCGGGTGCCCAGGTAGAGGCCGTAGTCGGGGGCGGGGCCGCCGGGCCACGGGTTCCGGAGTCCTCGGGCGCGGACGGCGACGCCGTCCGGCAGGACGAGCGCGCTCATCGGACGGCCTGCCTGGCGCGGTGGTTGGCGACCTTGACGCGGTTGCCGCACAGCTCTGGCCGGCAGAACTGGCGTCGGCCGGCGCGGCTGGTGTCGGCGAAGACGCCCCGGCAGCCGGGGGCCGCGCAGGCGCGGAACCGGCCGTGGCCGAGGGCGCGGACGACGCCGGCCAGGCCGGCGGCGAGGAACGCCGCCAGCTCGTCGGCGAGCGCGGCGCCCGGCGCGGTCGGCACGTGCCAGCGCCACCGGTCGTCCGCCGCGTCCGGCCGCAGCACGGGACCGCGCGCGGCCCGCCGCATCAGCACCGCGCAGCCGGCGACGGCCTGGTCGGCCGTCTCGGTCTCGATGATGCCGCGCACCTCGCGGCGCAGCAGGCCCACCTGGAAGAGGTCGGCGGCGGTCGGTGGCGGGGCGTCCAACTGAAGGCCGTGCTCGGCCAGGAACGCGGCCAGCGCCTCCGGGGTCGGCAGGCCGTCGCCGGCGGCGCCGCGCACCGTCGGCGAGGTGGTGACCAGGTCGGTCGCCACTCGCGCGCCGGCGGCGTAGTCGTCCAGGGGGAACTCCACGGACCGTCCCTTCGAAGAGAAGTAACGCGTGTGAGGTGACTATACGGGTTACGGAGCGGGTGGGGGTCCTAGGTCTCGCGGCGCTGGTCGGCGGGTGGGGTGGCCGGGCAGCATGGGGTGGGTGAGCCAACACGCCTTCGACGTCGACGAGTTCCTTGCCCAGCCGCTGACCGCGCGGATCGCGACCGCGGGGCCGACCGTGCGGCCGGTGTGGTTCCTGTGGGAGGGCGGGGCGTTCTGGATCCTCACCGGGCCGTGGGCCCGGCTCACCGGGCTGGTGGCGGACGATCCGGCGGTGGCGATCGTGGTCGACGTGTGTGAGCCGGCGACCGGGCTCGTGCGGCAGGTCGTGGCGCGCGGGCGGGCCGAGCTGATGCCGTTCGACGTGGCCCGCGGGCGGCGGAAGTTGGCGCGGTACCTGGGCGAGGATGAGTCGCGGTGGGACGAGCGCTTCGTCCACTACCTCCACGACGATCCACGGCAACGCGGCACGGTCTGGCTGCGGTTGGCGCCGTCCTCGCTCCGGGCGCAGGACCTGAGCTTCTCGGTCGAGGGCGGTTGCTGAGCGCCGAAAAGTGATCAATTCCTGTTTGTTTCAGGGAACTTCATCTGAATATTGGCATGAACACTTCCAGCAACGCGCGTAGCTTGCTACAAGTGCGGGCAGAGACCCTGTCGTTGGAGGTCGCGTGAGACTCAGAAGGTCCCTGTCAGCCGTCTTCGTCCTCGTATCCGCCCTCGTCGTCGGCCTATTGGGGACGGCGGGCACCGCTCAGGCGGCGGCCCCCGCCTACGTGGCACTCGGCGACTCGTACTCGTCCGGCAACGGAGCCGGGAGCTACATCTCGTCGAGCGGTGACTGTCACCGCAGCAACAACGCCTACCCGGCGCGCTGGGCCGCCGCCAACAGCCCGTCCTCGTTCGCGTTCGTGGCCTGCTCCGGCGCGGTCACCACGGACGTGATCAACAACCAGCTTGGCTCGCTCAACTCCTCGACCACCCTGGTCAGCATCACCATCGGCGGTAACGACGCCGGCTTCGCCGACGCGATGACGACGTGCGTCACCGGCTCCGACAGCACCTGCCTCAACCGGCTGTCCACGGCCCGCACCTACATCAACAACACGCTGCCCGGCCGGCTCGACGCCGTCTACCGCGCGGTGCGCTCGCGGGCGCCCAACGCCCGGGTCGTCGTGCTCGGTTACCCGCACATGTACATCGAGCCCGCGCCCTGGTACTGCGTCGGTCTGAGCAACACCAAGCGGGCGGCGATCAACGACACGTCGGACGCCCTCAACTCCGTGATCGCCGCGCGCGCCGCCGCCCACGGCTTCCGCTTCGGGGACGTCCGTCCGACCTTCGACGGCCACGAGCTCTGCTCGGGCGACGACTACCTGCACGATGTGCGGGTGCCGGTCTGGGAGTCCTACCACCCGACCAGCCTCGGCCACGCCAACGGCTACCTGCCGGCCCTGAACGCGAACGACTGACGGCCCACGCGCACGGGGCGACGGAGTGCCCACTCCGTCGCCCCGTGCGTGTGTCGCACGCGCGTCACATGTGGATCAGCGGGGCGGCGTTGGGGTCCTCCGCGACCCGGCCGCGGCGGTACAGCAGCACGCTGACGACCAGACCCGCGGCGAAGAAGGCGGCGGACCACCAGTAGGAGGTGGCGTAACTCTCCAGCTGTGCCTGGGCCATGACCGCCGGGTCGCGGGGGTCCTTGCCGTCCAGGTAGTCGCTGGCGGCGCTGGCGGCCAGGGTGTTGAGGAGGGCGGTGCCGATCGAGCCGCCGATCTGCTGCATGGTGTTGACCGTGGCGGAGGCGACCCCGGCGTCCTCGGCGGCCACTCCGGCGGTGGCCAGGCTCATCGCGGGGGCCATGATCAGGCCCATGCCGAGGCCGGTGATGATCAGCGGCGGCATGACGTCGGTGGCGTACCCGCTGGCCAGGTCGAGGCCGGTCATCCACGCCAGGCCGGCGGCGGCGATGCCCATGCCCAGCGGGACGATCGGCCGGGGGCCGAAGCGGGGGACCAGGACGCTGGTGGACAGCGTGGCGGTGATCATGAGCCCGGCGACCATGGGCAGGAACGCGAGCCCCGTCTCGATCGGCGTGTAGAACAGGCTGGCCTGCAGGTAGTAGGTGAGGAACAGGAAGACGCCGAACATGCCGGCGCCGCTGATCAGCACCGCGAGGAAGGACGCGCCGCGGTTGCGGTCGAGCAGCACGCGCAGCGGCAGCAGCGGGTGGGCGGCCCTCGTCTGCCACCAGGTGAACGCGGCGAGCAGTGCGGCGCCGGCCACCAGGCAGCCCCAGGTGGCCACGTCGCCCCAGTCGTGCGACTCGGCGTTGGAGAAGCCGTAGACGAGGGCGAACAGGCCGGTGGAGACCAGCAGCGTGCCGGGGACGTCCAGGGTGGCGGTGCGGTCGCGGGCGGTGCGCTGGAGCAGGACCGCCCCGCCGGCGAAGGCGGCGACGGCGAAGAGCAGGTTGACGTAGAGCGTCCAGCGCCAGTCCAGGGTCTCGGTGAGCACCCCGCCGAGCAGCAGGCCGATGGCGCCGCCGGCGCCGGCGATGGCGCCGTAGACGCCGAAGGCCCTGGCCCGTTCCCTGGCGTCGGTGAAGGTAGTGGTCAGCAGGGAGAGCGCGGCGGGCGCGAGAAGGGCGCCGAAGACGCCCTGGAGGGCGCGGGCGGCGATGAGGACCTCGAAGCTGCCGGCCGCGCCGCCGAGGGCGGAGGCGGCGGCGAAGCCGACGAGGCCGGTCAGGAAGGTGACCTTGCGGCCGAACAGGTCGGCGATCCGACCGCCGAGGAGCAGCAGGCTGCCGAAGGCGAGGGCGTAGGCGGTGACCACCCACTGGCGGTCGCCGTCGGTGAACCCGAGGTCCTGCTGCGCCGAGGGCAGCGCGATGTTCACGATGGTGGCGTCGAGGACGACCATGAGCTGGGCGAGGCCGATGACGACCAGGATCCACCAGCGGCGCGGTGAGGCGGGCGGGTCCGCGTGGACGGCGGCCGGGACGGTGCCGACGGGCGCGTCGGCGGCGGTACGGGGCATGACGGAGGGCTCCAGGACGGGTGGGGTGGCGGATCAGCTGTGGTGCAGGGCCGGCAGGATGGCGGCCTCGATGAAACGGACCAGGTAGTCGGGGTCCGGGTAGGCGCCCTCCAGCAGGGGGCGGGAGAGCAGCGCGCCGAAGAGCAGCTGGGGCATGAAGGCCGCCGCCGCCGGTTGGGCGGGCAGCTCGCCGCGCTCGACGGCGCGGTCGATGAACGCCCTCACGTGAGTCTGCTCGGGGTCGAACAGGGTTTCCCTAAGGGTCTGGCCCAGGGCGGCGTCGGTGAGCGCCACGTGGGCGAGTCCGGCGATGAGCGCGGTGTCCTTCTCGGTCTGGGTCGCGAGCGTGGTGACGAACTCGATCAGGTCGCCGCGGAGCGTGCCGGTGTCGATCGCGCTCGCGTCCACGGGGCGCGTGGCGTACAGCGCGGCGGCCACCATCTGCGGCTTGCCCGACCACTGCCGGTACAGCGTCGCCTTGCTGCAGTGCGCGCGGGTCGCCACGGCGTCCATCGTCAGCGCCTCGTAGCCGACCTCCCGGAGCACCTCGACGGTGGTGGTGAGGAGCTCGAGCTCCCGCTGGGGCGTCATGCGCGGACGACGGACCGGGGATGCCGGCGTCTCGTCGGGCATCGCGCCTCCCTTCTTTGGTACGAAACCGTTCCGTACCAAAGTAGCCCAGGAGGCGGGAGAAACGCAATCGTTCTTTATGGCGAGGCCGGCTACCCGGGGGTGATCAGCAACGTGACCGTCCGGTTGCGCTCGGCGCTCGCGTGCGGCGCTTCCCGCTGGTCGGCGCTGGCGGTCGTGAACGCGGTGAGCGGGTGGCCGCTCGCCTCGCTCAGCTCGCGGGCCGCGACGAGCGCGCGCCACAGCGCGACGACGGAACCGCCGCTGTCGGGGGCGCCGGGCACGGCGGCCGCGTGGCCGCGGACCTCGACCGTGACCTCCCGCCCGGCCAGGCGCTCGCCGAGCGTGGCGAGCAGCTCAGCGCCGACCGGGGTCAGCCGGTCCGCGGTGGAGAAGAGGCCGTCATCGAACACGACCGTCACCGCGGGGCCGCGGGCCACGGCACGCAGTCCCGACGTGTCCAGCGCGCGGGCCAGCGCCTCGGCAGCCGCCCGGCGCTCGTCCTGCCTGGCCGCCTGTTCGGCCGCGCGCTCCGCCGCGGGGTCCTGGGCGGCCTCGTGCTCCTGGCCGGCCTCTGGGCCAGGGGCGGTCCGCCCCGCACGCTCGGCGGGCCCGGCGTCGGCGCCGCCCACGAGCGCCGCGCCCACCCCCGTGACGGCCGTCACCGCGCACACCGCGGCGACCAGCGCCGTACGGCCGCGGTGCCGGGCGAGCGCCGCCCACGCGCCGCCCCGCCGCAGCCGCTCTACGCGGGCGAGACCGGCCGCGGCCGCCGCGTCCTCCGGGTGCCGCTCCCGCACCAGCCGCCAGGCCGCCGCCGCCTCCTCCCACTCGCCCCGCTGGGCGTGCACGCGGGCGAGCAGGTCAAGCACGTCCCGGTGCCCGCCGACCGCCGGATCGCCGGCGGGCCGCAGCAGCCGCAGCGCCTCATCGCCGTCGCCCGAGCGGGCCGCCGCCCTGGCCCGGGACACCACGAGCGCGAGCCGCGCCGGGCTCGCGACGTCGGACGTGGTGGTCATCTCAGCCATCTCCCCTCACCCATCGGCTACTTGATGCCGCCCGTCTTCCACTCCAGGTCGTCGGCGACCTCCGGCGGCAGCAGCTCGCGCAGCCGGTCGTTGACGGCGGCCAGCGCCTTCAGATCGCCGGCGGCCACGGCCATCCGGCCCCGGAGGATCGCCGCGTCAGCCTGGGCGCGCGAGACCATCTCGTTCCGCATCTGGACCAGCGCGTTGAAGACGAGGTACTCCCACCGGTCGGTGCGGCGCAGCAGTTCGAGCCGGAACTCGACGGCGCGCCTGACGAGCCGCTCCAGCTGCGCCGGGGTGGCGTCCTCACCGAGCGAGCCGGCGCGGTCCCGCAGGTTCTGGAGCTCCCGCCGGTCGGAGGGGCCGCCGCCGACCTGGTCGAGGAGGTCCTCGCAGGCGCTCAGCAGGTCCCACAGCTCCCGTTGGAGCCCGGGCACCTCGATGGCCTCCTCGATGTCGTCGAGCTGGGCCTCGACGTCCCGGATGCGGCGGTCGCTGGTGACGGCCGCGCTGGTGTCGACGGCCGCGGCGGCCACCTCCTTGCGCAGCTGCGGCAGGGTCCGCTGCGCCGCCAGGTCCTCGATGCGGGTCCTGGCCGGCTCCGCGTGCTCGTCGTCCGCCTGGTCCTGGAGGTCGAGGAACCGCCGTTCCACCTCGCGCAGCCGGTCCACGAGCTCGGCGTGGAGCGGCGGCACCAGCTGCGAGCGGTTGATGGTCGCCTCGAACTGCTGCCCCACCAACGGGATGTCGGCGGTGACCAGTACCTCCCGGTTGGCCGCCCGGATCTCGAAGGTCATCTCGACCTCGCTCTCCGCCGGCAGGTCGATGCGCACGTCCCGCGGGCGGATCTCCAGCAGCCCGACCCGGGTGTTGCGGTCGGCGCGGCGACGCTCCCCCTCGAGCAGCGGGATGCGGATGACGGCGTCCGGCTCGGACCTGCGCAGCGGGATCGTCGTCCGGTATGCCTTCGTCACGACGGCCGGCAGCGCCGTGCCCTTGCGGAGCAGCGGGTCGAACGTGCCGTCCGCCTTGCCGATCCCGAGCGTGCCGGTGAGCACCGCGTCGCCCGGCACGACCGTGGTGTGCGTGATGGACAGCGTGTCGCCGACCAGCTTCTGCCGGGTGCCCGAGGCGTCGGTGAGCTCCACCGTGAAGCGGGACCTGGCCCCCCGGGTGATGGTCACCTCCGTGTAGAAGGTGCCGTCCGGGCCGAGTTCGGTGCGCGGGCCGCGGTAGGCCGGGTGCCCTTCCGGGTTGGTGAGGGTGACGGCGTACCGCGGCCAGTCGACCGGGTTGCCGCTCGTGAACCGGCCGGACACCGGGATGCCGGCGATGTCGACGGACTGCGCCGGGTACGTGAGCTCCACCGTGAACTCGCCCGCCGCGGCCCGCCGTGGCGGGCGCGGCAGCCGCACGGAACGGGCGAACACGGCGGCGCCGCGTGCCACCACCGTGGTCGGGTCCTGGCTGTGGTCGACGGGGATGCCGGCGCCGTGCGTCGGGTCGGCGAGCAGCTCGCGGAGCCCCGGGCTGAGCGTGGCCCCGCCGACCAGGAGCAGCCGGTCGATGTGGTCGGGGCGCAGCGCGCTCTCGGCGAGCGCGGCGCGGCACAGCGCGATCGCGCGGGCGTAGAAGGGCAGCGCCAGGTCGTCGAGGGCGCCCCGGGTCAGGTTGTACTCGAAGGGCTCGGTGCCGCCGTCGCCGTTCTCCAGGTCGAAGGAGATGTCGATCGAGGCGGCGCGGCTCAGCGCTACCTTGGCGTTCTCCGCCTCCAGCTTGAGCTTGGCGAAGTTCCGGCGCCACCGCGGGTTCTCCCGGAGGTTCTCCCGGGCGAAGTCGGGCAGCCCCAGGTCGCGGCGGACGGCGGGCGCCAGCAGGTCGTCGACGAGGGCCCAGTCGATGAGCTTCCCGCCGAGGTGGGGGTCGCCGGCGTGCTGGATCAGCTGGAGCTCGCCATCCCGCTTGCTCATCACGGCCGCGTCGAAGGTCCCGCCGCCGAGGTCGAACACCATCCAGTGCGCCGACTCCGAGACGTCCCGCACGCCGTACGCGATCGCCGCGGCCGTCGGCTCCTGCACCAGCGGGCAGTGCTCGCCAAGGCCGGCCAGCGCGGCGGCGGCCGAGGTGGCGCTGTTCTGGTTGAGCGTGAACGAGGCGGGGACGGTGATCACCGCCGCCTCCGGCTGGTGCCCGAACTCGGCCGCCGCGTCCTGTCGCAACGACCTGAGCACCTCGGCCGACAGCTGCTCGGGCGTCAGCGACACGCCCGTGCGCCGGAACCGCCGGTGGGCGCCAGCCACCCCCATGTCCGACTTGAACTCGGCGTAGGCGTCGTCCGGATCCCTCTCGGTGCGCTCCCTGGCCCGCCGGCCGACGTGGACCACGCCCTCCTTGGGGATCCACACGGCGGACGGCGTGCAGTCCCAGCCGTCGTTGTTCTTGATGACGCGCACGCCGTCATCCTCGGCGACCGCGATGGCGCTGTTGGTGGTGCCGAGATCGATGCCGAAGTCGATGGTTTCACGCACTGCCGAGACCTTCCTGGTCGCTCCTGGTCGTTCCTGCCGGGGCCGTTCCCGCCGGGGCCGTTCCCGCCGGCGTGCCGACGATGACCTGGCCCATCTGGATCCGCTCGCCGCGGAAGTAGACGGACGGCCGCACGGTCTCCAGCACCACCTCGCCCGTGAGATCCGGGTCCTCCTGGAAGACCAGGACCTCCAGGGACAGGCCGGAGTCGAACGGCTCGCCGTCGTGCTCCTGGATCTCGAGCCCGTCGTCGGCGAGCGCCTGCCGGCTCGCGATGACCTGCCGGCGCACCTGCCGCAGGTCGGCCGCCGAGAGGGTGTCCGCGCCATGGTCGAGCTTGCGCAGCGCGCGCCAGATGCCGGTGGCCGCGCCGGCGAGCCGGCCGGCGCGCGCGTCGTCCTCGGGGCCGGCGTCGGCGATCCCGGCGGTCTCGACCTCCGCGAGCACCTCGGCGACGAGGTCGGCCTGGACCGGGCTCAGGAGGGGGCGGGGCACGCGGAACTCCGGCGGGTGCCGCAGCTGGGCGAGGGCCTCGCGGAGGCGTCGGGTCCTGGACGTCATCGCACACTCCTGAACCACTCCACGACCTTGTCGATCGCTCCGATGAGGACGAGCGTGCCGAAGCCCGTGCCGAGCCCGGCCGCGGGACCCACGACGACCCCCACGACGATCGCGGCGACCAGCCCCAGGGCCGCCAGCAGGCAGGCCGCGCACCCCCAGCCCGTGTCGGTCTCGCCCGCCGGCGGACTCCCGGGGAGCCGGCCCGAGCCCGCGTAGAGCCCGTAGACCGTCTTCAGGTTCGCCTCGATGTCCTTCTCGTCCCGCTCGGGGGCGATGTCGTGCGCCTTCTCAGCCAGTTCGACCACCGTCTGCCGCTGCTGGGCGGTCGGCCGCCCGCCCACGTGCTGGCGCAGCAGCGCCACCGCGAGGTTGTTGATCGCGACGGCGACGGTGTGCGCGAGCTGCTCGCGGCGCCACTCCGAGACGAACGCGCCGTAGGCGTTGAGCCGTTCGTACTCGGGGACGACCTGTTCCCTGGCGATGGCGACGGCGTCCTGGTACCGCCCCGCGTCCTTCGCCTCCTCCGCCTGCCGCAGGCCGTCCGCGACCCTCCCGGCCCTCTCCTCCACGGCCTCCTCGAACAGCGCGGCCAGGTCGACCGAGAAGGCGGCGAACCGGGTCCACTCCGCGGCCAGTTCGGCCAGCCGTTCCTCGAAGGCCGGCTCGGCGGCGAGCTCCACCAGCGGCGACACCAGCAGCCGGGAGAGGCCGGCCAGGAAGTCCTCGGCGTCATGTTCGTCCAACCGCGGATCGTCGAGCGCCCGCATCCGGTGGACGACGTGCGCGCGGAGCTCCGTACGCCCCAGCAGCGCCCCCCAGCCGCTCGCCGCGCTCCGCCACAGGGCACCGAGCGCGTCCGCGCCGACCTCCAGCCGGCCGGCCTCCGCCTCCAGGGCCGTGACGTGCAGCCGCACGGCCTCGTCGTGCGCCGCGTGCACCGAACGGGCACAGCCGCAGCCGAGGTCGGCGTCCCCCCACCGCCACAGCAACTCGTCGACCAGACGCCGCCGGGGATCCGCGAACTCCTCGAACGCGGCGCGGACCTCGTCCTCGCCGTACGACCCCGCGAGCGGCGATCCCGCGTCGCCCGGCCACCTCTCGCCGACCGCCAGCCGCGCCTCGAACCGCTGCCGCTGCCGCCGCACGGCCCGCCCCAGCGCGTCAACCGGCAACCCGGTGACGGCGAACACGTTCCGGCGATACAGCCGGACCCCCGCCAGATCCCCAACCCGCGACAAC